>NZ_JBJMBF010000007.1:0-222479 GCF_046640325.1 Loktanella agnita
TTTCAAGGAATACGATGAACCGAAAACTCTCCCTAAGCAAAAGTACCGCTCTGTCTCAATGGCCGTGACGGGTTACAGTCATAAGTTTCGGTAACGCCGGTTTGCGTTGTGACCGTCTTATTGGCGCGGTCAATCTGCGTGACCTTCGCCCCCTTGTGCAGGGTGATGTTGTGCTGCGCATACCAAGCGTCATCGTGAATGATGATATCTTCATATGTCTTTTCGCCCGACAAAACGGGCGACAACATAATACGATCATAATTGACGCGCGGTTCAGCATTGAAGACCGTAACATCGAAGCCATCTGACGAGGCCTCAAACAGATGCTCCAACAGACGGCCCGGGGCCATACCGTTACCAACAATAACAAGACGTTTTTTGGACATAGCAAGAGCGACCTTTGCCTGACTCCACAAGGAGTTGGGTTTCAGAGATAGCTTCGTTGCCAGGTCGGGTGCGCCACGCCATTGTAGCGCGCCCCTTTTCTGCCCGTTTAGTGAGGACGGCCCTAAATTCCAATTCTCGAAGGCAGATTTCTTAAAGAAGGGTTGTTTTTCCGGATGCGCAGCGCCGCATGTATAAAAAATAGGCGCACCGCACTAAAATTAGTCACTTCAAACATTGAAACCGCCTCAGAGTGCGGGCAACGCTCTGAAACCCTCGAACTCGATGGGGTTGATCAATGGCGGGGACTAAAAATTGGCGTCTTCCCAAAACCAGACATTCGTTGCTGTGCAGAAACGCAGCAATTTGGGCCGGATCATGCGCCGCTCTTCCATCTCGATTATACAGGCGTCGCACCGCCTCCGAACTTGGCAATGCATTCTCTCTACCAGAAGCTATTTGTCGACCCCAAGCATCTCAAGTGTGGCCCGGTCCGGTGCTCCGGTTTCGGGTAGGTCTACCGAAGCCTGGTAGGCCCGCATGGCCCTTTGTGACGCAGGCCCCCATTGTCCGTCAGGCGTGCCTGTATCGAACCCCCCGGCATTCAGCAGGGTCTGGATCGCACGGTAGTCCTCCGTTGACAGCGTCAGAGTTGTCCATCCACATGCTCCTGCAACGGCCTCGAAAGCATCCTGTGCGCCGTCGAGTTTAAAGAGCGCGTCGTGTTGCTGTCCGTTGGATTCAAAAAGTCGGATGAATAGACGTTCAGCGTAGTAGATCCTTCGAATGAACGTTTCCGCCTCGCGTCCAAATAGGCCCGCACCCTTGTTGTTCGTAAGACTGTTCCACCTGGATTGCTGAGACGACTCTTCGTCGATGCGCAACGTCATTTCGAAGGAGTTGCGCCTGAAGTCGTTTATCAAGAAATCGTCCTGCACGAACAAAAGAGCTGTCTCGCCTTCGATGCACCTTGCGACAAGGGCTGTCTGCCCGGTGAAGCTGTTGGGGCTAAACTGCGAATGGTTCAGTGCGAAGATTTGCGGACTGTCATCTACGACCGCTCGTGACGCTTCAATTGTCCACCAACCGGAGATCTGGTGTCCGTTCCGACCAGCCTGCTCGAACGGGGCAAGTGTGTAGTCGATTGTTGGGAACCGACGGTCTGCCCATGCGACTGCCTGGGGAGCGTCTTGCGGTGGTGTTGCTGAACCGGTGGCCGGTGCACTTGTTGATGCGGCCTCTGCAGCCTGCGGTGCCATGACAGGAAATGCGATGCCGTACTTTGCTTGCAAATACCCCATCTGCAACTGTGCTAGGTTGAGCCGTTCTGTTTCTGCGCGGCTGAGTGTGAGCGCCTGGATAAGTCCGCCAGCAGTCGCAGCTTCCCGCTCAGCTTCATCAATGCGTTGTTGAACTGCCGCCATTTCGCCAAGGATTTGCCCGGCGAGCGCTTCATCGGGCTGAATGGCAGGGACCGTCACTTCAATGGTCGCGCCACCTGCTTCTGCATTGATGCGGTTCTCGATCAGTGTGCGTGCCAACAAAAGGGCTTCCCGCCGCGCGTCGATCAGTGTCAGGATAAGGCCGCCGTCATAGCGCGCCGCTTGTGCCTCGATCTCGGTCATCTGCCGTTCGATATCGTCCAACTCTGCGGACAGAGATACATCTTGAGCCATGGCCGGACCGACTGCGGCGAGCGAGATTACGAAAGCAAATGATCTCAATGACATGGTCGAATCTCTATAAGGGTCAAATACACAAACACGCTAGCAACCCGCAGCACAACCATCAAGCGAACACTGCTTGAGTGTCCGCTTTGCGAAAGCTGCACTGCGGCGCTCGGGCTCAAAGGCAATGTCCAATTTGGGCCGGAAGAACCGCATCATCTGGTCGTCCTGACGCCCACTCCGCTGCACCGCCGCAGGTCGGCTTCGAGCCCAATATGTGGCCTTTTGGCGATGCAGCAAACATGTGAAATGTCTAAGAACAAAAAACAGAAAAACTGGTTTACAAGAGCAATCAGCAAGCATTTACTTCTTCTTAAGTCGCTTCAGCAAACGTTCCTTGTCCTTGTCTAGTCCCACGCCCAAAAAACCGGGCTTCAAACGAATGCGGCTAAAGAGGCTATCCAAGCGGGATTAATTGACCATCTTCTCAACATCTTCTGCGCGCTGGTGGCTGTTTACATAGATAAATAATTTTGCGTCGGGGTGAGCGGACTCACGGAATCCTTGTGCCATCGGCACACAAGATTCCTCGTCACTCAATTTGCCAGCACCAGCACCCAACATCGGAACCTCAACCGCTCGAACGTCGTCCATTTCCATTGTCAGAAGCGCAATTTGCTTGAATATTCGGTAAATTATTTCTGGGCTAGAGGTCTTGTTGAAAACGGATGCAGCGAAAAGGTAATACTTGTGACCAGATCATCTTGAGCCGGTCAGCGCGTTTGGCACGAAACACGTATACCGTACCGTTAAAGGGGTAGATTCCGGCTGAGTGCAGAATAGTACGTTAAGCCCGAATGACGGACACTTGGCGAGCGATGCATCTCGCCAAGTACGTGACAAAGCCACAGATTTATCAGAAAAGGAAGTCGTTTTCGTCGATCAGGCCAGCCGAATTAAGAACTTCGACAGAATCGAGATAATTTTCTCCGTATTCGATAAGAGTGGAGCCGTTAGATTTATTTGAAATTCTCAGATCGCCATACGAAAGACGATGTTCTTCGAAGCTGATCAAATCGATGCCGTCCTCGAAATCCATGATGCGGTCATCGTCATCACCCTTGCCAAACCAAAACACATCGGCACCAGATCCGCCATACAAGGTATCGTTTTGGTTTTCACCATTGAGCCTATCATTGCCATCACCGCCATACAGCCGATCCTTACCACCGCCACCGTTCAAGATGTCATTTCCTGCTTCGCCATAGGCTACATCGTCATGGTTCGATGGTTGCAAGAAATCGTCTCCATCGCCTCCATACAGGATGTCGTTGCCGCTTGATCCACCTAAGAAATCATTGCCATCGCCGCCATATAGCTTGTCGTTATCCTGTCCACCCCAGATACTATCGTCGCCACCATAACCGTAAATGACATCATTTCCATTTTGACCGTGCAACTCATCGGCTGCATCTGTGCCTGTTATGTGATCAGCGCCGTGGCCACTAATGACATGTTCAAAATTTGTGGCCGTGATCATTTGACCACTCCCCTCTAGGGTACCAGCTTCCAAATCAATTTCGAGATTGGCGCGATGTCTCGACAAATCTAATATGTCCAAGCCTGCGCCACCATCCATGAGGCCATCAACCTTATCGTTCCGGATTCGGTCGTCACCAGCACCGCCATAGAGAAAATCTACACCAGTACCACCAAAAATCTTGTCATCACCAACACCACCCTTAATAAGATCGTTCCCAGCGTCCCCATCTAGATAGTCATTACCTGATCCTCCATGCAGTTGGTTGTTTCCATCGCTGCCGTAGGCGATATCGTCAAATTCAGATAAAATAACACTCTCAATATTTATGAGAGTATCACCCGCTGCTGAACCACCTGATGCTGTGTTTGCGCGGAGGTCGATAGTAACAGCACCATTAGATTCGTCATAAACAGCAAAATCGTTGCCGTCTCCGCCATCAATAATGTCAGCACCCAGCCCACCACGTAGGAAGTCATCGCCATCATTACCGTTTAATTCGTCATTGCCAGCATCACCTGCTAGGTTATCGTTGCCACGCCCCCCAATGAGTTCGTCTGAGCCGTCTCCGCCAGTAACTCTTAGGTCGGCACCAAGGTGTGCTCCATTGATCACGTTATTTCGGCTGTCTCCAATTGCGCCGGTATGGGCCGTGGACAGACTGAGGTTCGCACTTTCAGTTTGCCTGATTTTATCGATCATTTCTTGACTACCGTCCTCAAACGACATTCTGATGAAGTCATCAGTTTCTTCAAAGAAATAGCCCTGATCACTGTAACTGAGCGAAACATCTCCAATACCCCCCTCATGCACGACTCCGTTGCGAGTGTACGACGCCGATCCTAATAGTTTGCTGTTGAAGATTTCGATATCGTTGCTTGGGTCGAAGAAATCTGTTCCGTCATCATAAGACAGTGCCAGTTCTGTAAAACCTAACTCGCTAAGTGTTTTGAGCTCTCCAGCGTCTACGGTCCCGTTTACATTGGCGTCTTGCCATACTCGTAGTTCTGACCAAACTGTATCAAAATGGTTAAGTACGCCATCATTGTTCCCGCCCATGTCCGCATTGCTATCAAAAACTCCTAGCGCTTGCAGATCGGTGGCACCTTCCCAACCAACCCAATTGGACAAAATGAGTTCGTTGGTTTGATCAATTTTACCATCCCCGATACCTCGGGTACCGTCAGCGTTAAGATCTAATACGAGAAAAGCGTCATCTGGCCCAACCCAGTCGGTGTTTTCCAAAAACCCATCATTATCCATATCGAACGAGACGTCGCCAAGAACAGAAATTTCGACACCGTCGCCGTCCATATCGAGAATGATTGGCTTGCCATTGTCATCGTCTGACGAAGTACCTTCATCATTGTCACCATTTCCCGTAAAAAAATCGACGACGTTGTTGAACGTTTCCTTAACCGTTTCGACAACGGTGTCGACGACGTCCTTAACCGCATCAGCAACATTGCCAACAGTGGTCTTAATGGCATCGGCGATGTCTTTAACGGTTTCAATTATGACGTCCGCGACGGACCCGGCTGTTTCCAAGACATGCTCCCAAACAGTAGGCGGCGCATCACTTAAGTCACCGGGGGTATACTCTCGGCTTTCTTTGATAGCTTGCCGTATTTCGGCTAGTTCTGCGTCGGTAAGGAGTTCGATGTTTATACCCGGAGTCAGGCGAGCGCTTATCGCTTGAACGTCTTCAACCGTGTAACCAAGACCACGTAGAACCGTCATTGCCGTACTATTGCTATTGGTGTAGAGCGCTTGATAGGAGATATCGTTGGCATTTATCTCACCAACAATTGCTTGAACAACTTTGAGGTCTTGTTCCCACTCTTCGCGAGGACGCTCGGCAAGGACATCTATTGAACGCGTTCTACTGCTATTGAAGAAGCTTTGAGGCTGGTCAAGGTCCCAAACGTAACCATTAATATTGTGGTCCAATATGGCTGTACCCATTGGAGCACTTGTACCGTCCGGTCTGGTCGCTAGACCGTTTACCTCAGCCAGCCTTGTACCGTCACTGTCTACAAATCGAACACTTAAGTGTGCGGCGACGCCAAAAAGACCGTGCTCTCCAATTTCAATGCTATATGTTTCAGATGTCATAGTCTAAGTATCCCAAAATAGTGCCATTTGTATCGAAGCACACCGGCAAAAATGTTCGCTGCTGTTGCTCAGAATTTCCTGATAGTAAAAAAGGTCTTGCTATATATGCGTCTTGCGACTCATAGTTCGGTCTGCCTCCGTTCTCGAAGCTATTGTGGTTTAGGCAAACTGAACTCTCTCGGATAAGTGCAGATATCCGGATAGGCATTGCAATGTCTTGGCCATAAGGGGCGCCAATCGGAAACTCAGCATCAGCCTTGATGCGACACCCAATTTCCTCACTGCCGGAGGTCTGTATGATTTCAACCGCCATTGCAGACAAAACCGCCTCAACTTCCATGCGGCGTTTGCCAACATGGAGATCGGGAAGTGCATCAGAAAAAAAGGACAGAATCTGCTCTGATTCGCACGCTGCCATGGATGAACTGGATGCAGTGATACGGGGACTTGGACTGCATGATGCAAGCAAGCTCGCTACAATTAAAAGGCCAAATGCCGATCTAGGATTTGGGCAGGCTCTTTGCATAACTACCTCCGATAAATTCAAACCCCAGCCTCTTTGCGAGTTTGTGCGACTGGGGGAGCCCTATGGCTGATGTTACGTGAAATAGAATTTCTTTTGATCCGCGAGCTTGTGACCATGTTTCGATTCCACGAAATAGGCCAAGTGCAATTTTGCCGCCTGACAAAGATGCGCGAACTGACTTCGAAACATTGATGTTTTGAATCGTTGTCAACAAGACATCTGTTCCCAAGTGGTATTCACCGACCGAACAGTACGCGATGCCGACGAAGTGCCCATCACGTTCTGCCAACATCACTGCGTGTTTCGCATCATCTTTGAAGGCCGCTTTTGCCAGTCTAGCGACTTTTTCAGCACTGAAAGGGACATAACCAAAGCGGCTCTCAGCGTGGGCTTCCCGTGCGAGTTTTACGATGCCGGGTATGTCACGCTGATCAGTGGAAAGCCGAAAGACTGCTTTCGTGGGGGCTGTAGTGCTCAAATTCTTTCATCCGAAATTCTAGCGGTTGGATGGAACAACAAACAATTTACTTCAGCTACGTATACCTTGTTAAGCTAGTATTAACCATTCGCCAACACTCAATCCGTGTAGTCATTAGGATTCATTGTCAATTGAAGTTTTAGTCCTGAAGTGGGTCGGCTTACCTTCTGGATAGAAGACCGAGAAAAATCTACAAGCGATTGAAATACATCACGTATTTAGTACCTTTTCGGGGAAGCTGCAGCGCGGCGTTGGGTCAATTCGCGAATGGCAGCAAAGGGCCGTTTTTATCGATGCAGGTTTCGAAACACCCCAAATGTGCAATCGGTTCTGCGAAGATCGCTCTTGCTCCACCACACTTCCCAACACCCGCCTGTTCTGGCATTGTTCTCTCTCTGATCGAGTCGCGGTGTTTCTGCCATGTGCAATCTTTACTCCCAAACCAAAAGCCAGGACGCGATGCGGCATGTCTTCGATGACGTGCTTTCCGACGACGAAGAGCTTGTTGATAATTCAGGCAACCTGCCAGCGATGACCAACATCTGGCCGGACTACCCTGCCCCGATCATCGGTAAGGGTACGAACAGCACTTGGCAGCTGAGAATGGCGCGCTGGGGCATGCCAACGCCGGCCAAGTTTCTGGAAGGAAAGCGGGTCGATAAGGGGGTTACCAACATCCGCAATGTCGGCTCACCACACTGGCGGCGATGGCTGTCTCCCGAGCACCGCTGCCTGGTTCCGTTCACCAGCTTTTCGGAACTGGATCAGCGTTCGGGCGCACCGCGCAATCATCCGGTCTGGTTTGCCCTTGGGGACGATCGGCCGCTGGCCTTTTTTGCGGGGCTGCGCACCGAGTGGACCTCTGTCCGCAAGATCAAAGAGGGTGAGGTGACTGCCGAGCTCTTCGGTTTTCTGACCTGCCCGCCCAATGCGGAGGTCAAGCCGGTCCATCCCAAGGCGATGCCGGTCATTCTGACGAGGCCTGAGGAGTGCCGCCACTGGCTGACGGCTCCTGCGGAGGATGCACTCACGCTGCAGCGCCCCCTGCCCGATGGCATGCTGCAGATTGTGGCCAAGGGAGTGCGGGAAGATGCAGCTTGACGCACCGCCCCGCGCGCCCCTCTCTTTGGCCGCCAGACGCGTGCATGAGGCAGAAGGCGCGGGCCGGAGAGCCTTCGCACTGTTTCAGGCGACGCGCCATCCCGGTCCGTTGATCTGGGTTCTCCCCGCACATGTCGTCTCTCTGCCGATGCTGCGCGGATTGCCCGATGGGGTGGGAGAACGCCTGCACATCGTCTACGCTGCGCTGGACTGTGATCTTCTGTGGTCGGTGGAAGAGGCATTGCGCAGTCCCGCCGCCGGGATGGTGATTGCCGAGGTTGAACAGCCGCTCTCCCTCAAAGCCGGTCGGCGCCTGCAGCTGGCCGCAGAAGCCGGACAAACCACGGGCCTGTTGCTGATCCAGCACGACCAGGGCAGCAACGCGGCTGAGACCCGCTGGAACTGCATTCCAGTCGCGTCCGACAGCGCCGACTCGACAGAGCATGCCTGGTCTACTATAAAGAACAAAAAGGGAACATTAGCGAGTTGGGTTGTAAATTGGAATGGCACGTCGGATTCTTTCGATCTGGTTACCACGGTTGGCGTGCGAGACGGCGCTCCGCAGGCGGCCCGTTGAAGGTCCCTTTGCGCTGACGCAACGGGTTGGTAACACAGATCATTTGCACTGCCTGAGCCCCGAGGCTGAAGCCAAGGGTCTGCACCGCCTGATGCCCCTGGCCGATGCCCGTGCGATTTATCCTGCGCTTGTCACCCGCCCCGCGAACCTGACCCGCGAATCCGCCGCGCTGGACGCCCTGCTGCGATGGGCTGGGCGTTATTCCCCGATGATTGCGCGCGATGGGGTCAATGCCCTGGTGGCGGATATCACGGGCGTGCCGCATCTCTTCGGAGGAGAGGCGGAGCTGCGTGCCGATCTGCAGGACCAGTTCAGCCGTGCAGGGTTCACGACCTGCACCGCCATTGCAGAGACACGCGGCGCGGCCTGGGCGCTGGCCCGGCATGGCGGCGGCATTGCACGTGACGGCGAGTTGCGTGCCGCGATTGGCCGCCTGCCCGTCGCAGCTCTGCGGATCGGCGATGCAACTGTCGAGGGTTTGCGGCGGATGGGCTTGCAGCGCATCTCGGATCTCACCCCCCTGCCCCGCGCGCCGCTGGCCCGCCGGTTCGGCCCGGACCTCATTCTCCGGCTTGATCAGGCGCTCGGCACCCAGGCCGAACCCGTCTCGCCTATGGCTGCGCCACCGCATTTTGGTGTGCGCCTGACGCTGCCGGACCCGATCGGGCTGCAAGCCGATCTGATGGCCGGTCTGTCGCGCCTTCTGGACCGCCTGTGCGACACGCTCGCCGAACACCACAAAGGCGCGCGACGTTTGTGTCTCGAACTGCACCGGGTTGACCGGGAAACGGCGCATGTCGAGATCGGTCTCGCCCGCGCCATGCGCGACCCCAAACGCATCGCGGCGCTCTTCGAGAAAGGCGTCGAACAGGTTGAGGCCGGGTTTGGCATCGAGGCGATGCGCCTCGTCGCGCATGTGGTCGAGGATCTGCGCGCGGAACAACTCGGTCCGACATCGCAGGGGCGGAACGATGATGCCCTGGCGGACCTCTTCACCCGGTTGGGCAACCGGCTGGGGTTCGACAACGTGCGGCGCTTGCTGCCTGCAGAAAGCAAAATCCCGGAACGGAGTTTTCTGGTGGTACCGGCAGCCTATAGCGCAGCAGAGACCCCACCGCAGCGCTCCGGACCGCAACGCCCGCAGATCATCTTTCCACCGGAGCCGGTGATGCAGCCCTCCCTGCATCAGCCAGGCCACCCCCCTGCACGGTTTCGGTGGCGGCGCATGGCGTTCACAACCCTGCGCGCGATGGGACCGGAACGTATTGCCCCGGAATGGTGGTTTGATGATCCCGCCTGGCGCGCGGGAATGCGGGACTACTGGCGCATCGAGACACGCGAAGGCCCGCGCCTGTGGCTGTTCTACACCCCGCAATCCCCGGCCTGGTCGGTCCAGGGAGAGTTTGCATGACCGCCTATGCCGAACTCTGCGTCACCTCGAACTTCACCTTCCTGACCGGTGCGTCCCATCCCGAAGAGCTGGTCACCCGCGCGGCGGAGCTGGGCCTTGCAGCCATTGCCATCACCGACCGCAACTCGGTCGCTGGCGTGGTGCGCGCCTTCTCCGCACTGAAGGAGCTGGAACGCCTGCGCAAGGAGGCAGGCCCGGCTCTCAGTCAAAACAGCCCGGCGATCCGCTCGCAGAGCGTGACCGATAACTCCAGCCGTCGGAAGATTGCACCGGCCTCCCAAGGGTCGGCATTCCACATCACGCCGGATACCGCATTGCCGAAGCTGATCCCGGGCGCCAGGATCGTCCTGCAGGACAGTGCCATCGCCTGGCTGGCACTCCCCACCGACGTGGCGTCCTGGGCGAGGCTGACGCGGCTCCTGTCCCTCGGCAAGCGCCGCGCGGACAAGGGCGATTGCACCCTCACCCAGGCAGACCTGTTGGAATGGGGCACAGGCATGATCCTGATTGCGCTGCCGCCCGATCCGCTGGAAAGCCGCCAAACCGCATCGGAACGGCGCACACTCCGGCAGGTGCTGAACTGCTTTCCCGGACACTGCTTTCTGGGGGCGGCACCGCATTACGATGGGCGGGACGCACTGCGCATTGCGACGCTGGCCACTACCAGTCAGGCGACCGGTCTTCCCCTTGTGGCCGTTGGCAATGTGATGATGCACCGTTCCTCTCGTCGTGCCCTGGCCGATGTGCTCACATGTCTGCGCGGAGGCTGCACCATCGATGACATCGGCGCGCGCCGCCTGACCCATGGCGAGCATCGTCTGAAGTCCGGCACGGAGATGATGCGGCTGTTCCACCGCTACCCGGCTGCGATCCGCAGGACGCTGGAGATCGCCGATCGCTGCACCTTCCGCCTCGATGATCTCCGTTATCACTACCCTGACGAAGCCCAAAATGGGGAACCGGCCCAGGATCGGCTGGAACGGCTTTCGCGGCGCGGCTTGCACTGGCGCTACCCCGATGGTCCCCCGGCCAGGATCGTGACCCGTGTCGAGAAGGAACTCAGGCTTATCGGCGAGATGGGCTATGCCTCCTACTTTCTGACGGTGCATGACATCGTCGCCTTTGCGCGATCAAAGGGCATTCTGTGCCAGGGGCGTGGCTCGGCCGCGAACTCCGTGGTCTGTTATCTGCTCGGCATGACGGAGGTGCCCCCGGAAAGCATCACGCTCATCTTTGAACGCTTCATCTCGAAAGAGCGCGGCGAGCCGCCTGACATCGATGTGGATTTTGAGCATGAGCGCCGCGAAGAGGTCATCCAGTGGATCTATGAGCGCTACGGGCGCCACAGAGCGGGACTGACAGCCACGGTAATCCATTTCCGCTCCCGTGCTGCCATCCGCGAAGTCGGTAAGGTCATGGGTCTGTCGCAGGACGTCATTGCTCGGCTCTCCGGGCAAATATGGGGCTGGTCCTCCAGCGCGCCGGACGCGGACCGGATGCGCGATGCCGGGATCGATCCCAGTGACAGCCGGGTTGCCCTGACCGCGCGGCTGATCAGCGAGATCGTGGGGTTTCCCCGGCATCTCAGCCAGCACGTGGGCGGCTTCGTGATCACCCATGGCCGCCTGGATGAGCTGTGTCCGATTGAGAACGCCGCGATGGAAGATCGCACCGTCATTGAATGGGACAAGGACGACATCAATGCGCTCGGCCTTCTGAAGGTCGACGTGCTCGCCCTGGGCATGCTCACCTGTATTCGGAAGGCGTTTCGGCTGCTCTCTGAGTACCGGGGCTATGATCTGACCCTGGCCAATGTGCCGCCCGAGGACCCCGCGATCTATGACATGCTGTGCCGGGCGGATGCGATCGGGGTGTTTCAGGTCGAAAGCCGGGCGCAGCTCAACTTCCTGCCCCATATGCGGCCCCGCAAGTTCTATGATCTGGTCTGCGAGGTCGCGATCATCCGGCCCGGCCCCATCCAAGGCAACATGGTGCATCCCTTCATCAACCGTCGCCAAGGCAAGGAAGAAGTCGAAGACCTCGGACCCGCGATGATGGACGTGCTGGGCCGCACCTACGGGGTGCCCTTGTTCCAGGAACAGGCGATGCAGATCGCGGTGGTTGCGGCAGGCTTTTCCCCGGCCGAGGCCGACCAGCTGCGCCGCTCCTTGGCCACCTTCAAACGCATGGGCACGATTGGGTCGTTTCGGGAACGCTTCATCTCCGGCATGCTGTCGCGCGGCTATGCGCTGGATTTTGCAGAGCGCTGCTTTGCCCAGATCGAAGGCTTTGGCAGCTACGGCTTTCCGGAAAGTCACGCCGCGAGCTTTGCCCGGCTGGTCTATATTTCCGCCTGGCTCAAATGCCATCACCCGGCGGCCTTTACCTGTGCCCTGCTCAACAGCCAGCCGATGGGGTTCTATGCCCCCGCACAGCTCGTGCGCGATGCCAGAGACCACCACATCGAGGTCCGCCCGATCTCGGTCAATCACTCCGCATGGGATTGCACACTGGAGCCGCGCAACGATGGGGCGCTGGCGCTCAGGTTGGGGTTTCGGCAGATCAAGGGGATGCGCCAGGAGGATGCCGACTGGATCGCGGGCGCGCGCGGCAACGGATATGCGGACGTCGAAAGCGTCTGGCGGCGCGCGGGGGTGCATCCCAGCATGCTCGAGCGGCTGGCAGAGGCAGATGCCTTTGCGGCGATCGGCTTGTCCCGCCGCGATGCGCTTTGGAATGCACGGGCCTTGCGCGCACCCAAACCCCTGCCCCTCTTTGGCAGTGATGGCGAAGGTGGGGTTGAACCAGCCGTCACGTTACCCGCGATGACCCTCGGCCAGGAGGTGGTGGAGGACTATCTTTCCCTCCGCCTGTCTTTGCGTGCCCATCCTCTGGAGTTCCTGCGGCCGCAGCTCCGCGACAGCCTGCCCCATGATCGCATCCCGCACACCAAGGGCCGGGTCACGGTCAGCGGTCTCGTGATCACCCGCCAGCGCCCCGGCACGGCATCCGGCGTGATCTTTCTCACGCTGGAAGATGAAACCGGCGTTTCCAACGTGGTGGTCTGGCGCAAGATATATGAGACGTTTCGGAAGGCGGTGATTGCCGGGCGGTTGCTCACTGTCACCGGCCGGATCGAACGGAATGGCGATGTCTCGCATCTGATTGCCGAGCACGTGGAAGACATCTCCCCGATGCTGGCGACGCTTGGCAGGCCGTTGGGTGATGATAAAGAAGCCGACCTGCCGCAAGATGGTGTCAGCCGACAGTCATCGGCCCGGCATCCCAGAGAGCAGGCAAGGAAACTGTTCCCGAGCCGGGATTTTCATTGAGGGTTAGCGGGAGAACCGGATAACGGGTGGTACCATATTCGCTAAGTCTTCTTGACCAAAAACAAGGAAAAGCCGACGGGTGACTTTGACTTGGCGATGGGCGAAATTTTCCCTTGATGTTTGTTCATTGGCGATAGACCAAATGAACAGGTTTCTGCTGCGGCGAAGAAGCGATTTGGCGGACGTTATCTTGGCTGCACCCACTAGCGGCCCGGAGCGGTCGCCAAGAGTGACTTGCAGGCCCGAAGCTTCGGGCACTCTGCGAACATCGGCTACAAGGTCAAATGCTGCGATGCCGCTTCTCTAGACCAGACTTTCGCTTCAACGACGTTGATTTATCCGCTCATGAGAACTCAAAAAATGACAAAATTGTTTCTTGGTCGCGTGATCACTTACGAAGCATCCTAAGCGCACAAACCGGGAGTCTTTAGCAATTCAAGGCTAATTTCATTTCATATCCACCCGCCCCAAGATTGCATTTTGTGTCAAAAATGTGCACTGTCTTCGGAATGGTAATCAAGACATTTGAGCTTTTATGAGGTTGTTTGGTCACCCAGTCAGAAATTCTGTCGAGACAGAAAGTCATTCACTAGTCGACAGCGGCCAAATACTGGCACAGCGAATATTTGCGATTTCTCGCCTGACGCCAACCATGATGTTGGCGAATATCGCCAATGCTTTGTCCGTTCTTTTGATCCTCTGGCTTGAAGATCAGATGCGCCTAGACGCGGTCATTTGGTCAATGATCGTTATTGGGATAGCCAGCCTGTTCTTGATGCGGCAGGCTACGCGACGCCGCAAGCCATTTCCCGAAAGGCTCTCGCCGCGCACATACCGGCGTAGTGTCATGCAGGCGGCGTTTTTGGGAATGCTCTGGGCATACCCGGGCCTCGTTATCCTTCCAGACGTAGACGGGCCCTTGCAAGCGTTTTTTATTGCCTTGGCATCAGGGATGATTGCTGGCGGCGCCATCACGCTCTATCCGTTGCCGACTGCGGCCTATACGTTTTGTGGAATGATAATCGCGGGATCCTTCATTGGTTTCAGCCGTGCTAACGAGCCGTCATTCTGGGCCTTCGCGCTTGTCGCAACGACATTTTCGATTATCATTTATCAAAGTATAAAGCGCCATGAGCGCATCTTCGTGTCCGAATTCGAGGCACGCAAAATTCTAGATGGACAAAACGAGCACATGGGTGAAATGCTCGAAACTTCCCGCAATGATGCTCTGGAAGAAAGAAAGCGCAGTGAAGAGAGGCTTTTGCAGGCACAAAAGTTGGAAGCCATTGGGCAGCTCACAGCTGGAATTGCGCATGATTTCAACAACCTTCTGACAGCGATACGGGGGCATGCGGAGCTGCTGGCGATGTCGGACAGCGCGCAGCACGACCTGATCGATCCTATCGTGCAATCCTCTGACCGTGGTGCAGAATTGGTGCGGCGGTTGCTGGCATTCGCCCGCCAACAGGCGCTGGCCCCGCGGCCTGTTTACCCGCGCGAAATCATCAATGAGACAACCGTACTGATGCGGCGAACCCTGCGAGAGGATATCGAGGTCAATGTGGACATCGCATCCGATTCCTGGGCGATCCTGATTGACCCAAACCTTCTGAGTAATGCAATCCTAAACCTCGGGACAAATGCCCGAGACGCGATGCCCAATGGGGGTGTGATTACAATCAGCCTGACGAATGCCGCCAACGAAGAGGTGCCATCCCATCTCATCGGTGATTTTGTCCGCCTCTGTGTGCGTGATACCGGCGCAGGCATGACTAAGGACACTCAACAACGCGCGATCGAGCCCTTCTTTACAACTAAGGAATTCGGAACCGGCAGCGGTTTGGGTTTGTCGATGGTGTACGGCTTTGCCATACAATCTGGTGGGACAATGTCGATCAAGAGCAAACCGGGCGCAGGAACGACAATCACGCTCTTGCTGCCCAAGTCCCCCATTTCACCGCAAATTGAATCGGGCGACACGCCGAAGAATGTCCCGACAGGCAGCGGCAAACGGGTTTTGCTTGTCGAGGATAATCCGTCGGTTCGAGGCAGTGTGATCAGACTTCTGGAGTCGCTCGACTACGTTGTGACAGCGACGCAAAGCGTTGAAACTGCGATAGATGTCATGATGCAGACGGCAGAAGACCCAGACATTATCTTATCGGATATCGTGCTGCCCGGTGGACAACGCGGAACCGATTTCATCCGAGAAATTCGCCGCACTCATCCAAAGATAGCGGTTGTTCTGATGACTGGCTATGCCAATACAGAGGGAGCCGTGGAGGAAGATGCTGTCGAGGGAGTACTTCTTCTCAACAAGCCCTTCGGACGCGCCGAGCTTGCTGTGGCAATGTCAGAGGCCTTTCGGGAAAGGTAGCTATGGACAGTTTTGCGATGAAGACTGACAGGGACGGCCCACAGCTGACATTCGAGGTGGTCGAAATTCGACCATTTCAGGATCGCGCGACTGGTGAACTCGGTCCCAATATCGCTGACAATGCTGGCGGGCTTGCCGTAGATCCGATCAAGGGCATCCAACTCACGGGCGACGCGCGCACCAGAAATGCTGGTTCGGCCATGAGGCACAGGTTCTCACGGCAGCAATCGTCGTTCAAGGCGAGGATGCGGAACTTGCGGGACACGCCAAACGTATCGGATAGGAAGTCGAGCGACCAACGTTCTCCTGGCCGCAGTGCCGCTGGCATCGGCGTCCGCGACCCACGCGCCCGCTTTCGCCCTCATGGCCGAATGTGTGCACCGCAGCATCCGGGACTTCAGTTTTTCACCGTACGACTTTCTCCTCCTCAATGTGGAGAACTCTATTCAATTTCCGCGTTGCGCACAAAAAGGCTCCTTCTCCGGTCCTCGGTCAATGCGGATTTGTTTTGCCCCCTCCCCCTACCCTTCGATGACGCGCACAATGTTGAGAGATTGCGACAGGTTTGTCACCGGTGGGCGATGAGAGGTGTCGTGTATCACGATGTCACCTCACATCCCCTGCAGACGCGTGAGGGCACCACACAGCGCCGCGCGCACTGTCTTGCTCACGCTGGGCGCGCGTGACCAGCCGAAGCGCTGCAGCAGCTGGCTGATGGTGAGACCCTGCAGGCAGACACAATAGACGAGGTCGTGGGCGGTGATCGCCTTGCGACCACGGTCGCTGTGTGCCTGCACGCCGCGTGGCTTGATCACGATCTCCGTGCCGATCGCCCGCTCCATCGCGTCCAGCCTGCGGCGGTCGCGGATCACCGCATCGATGAAGGTGCCCTGCCCGCCTGTGCCGCTGCCACCACTGCCACTGTCGAGCTCATGGATCCCAGAACACCGGATCCCGGCCGCGGCGCAGCGCTCATAAAGCGCGGCATAGTCGCGCCCGGTCCCGATCTGTGCGGCGGTAAAGAGCGGCGCTGCGTCCGGGCGGCAGCGGGCGGATTGCTGCTGCATCACGTCGAAGGCATCGGCCCGGCGCAGGGCGTTCTGACCCTCATGGCCCACACGGCGGGTCCGGACCTTGCCTCCCGTGTCGATCGTAGTCTCACGCGGCTGGAACCGCTGCACCGGACCACGCGCCGGGGCGATGTCGACGATGGCCTCGCCGCAGTCCTCGGGCCGTGAAGACCGGTCCTTGATCTGACCGATCCGGTCCGCCTCGGCCGCCAAGCGGCTGACCGCCAGAAGTGCATTGCTCCGGCTCATGTGCGGGCACCGGGGTCGCGCGACCTGTCCACCGGATGGCCGCGCTTGCGCCGCTCGGTCTCCATCAGCGCCTGACAGAAGGCCAGCTTCGCGCGATACCAGCGGGCAAAGGCCAGATCATCTGCTGCGACCGGCCAACCTGCCGCCGTCCGCTCGTCCACGATCACCAGACGGCGGGCATTCTCGCGCGCCTGTGTCGCGATCTGGCGCTTCGCCCCGTCCGCGACCGGCGGCAGCTTGCGGGCCTCGATGAACAGGAACGTCTCGACCAGCGTGCCGTTGGCCGCAGCCTTCGGCCCTTCGACCGAGCCGAACCAGCTGCAGAGCGCGGGGATGTCTTCGACGGCCCGGGGCTGGATGTATTCGGCGATGGCGAGGAACGTGGCGTGGCTTGGCCAGAAGCAGCGGGCGGTGCCCTCGCCCTTGGTGCGGAGCATCGCCCATAAGGTCGCCAAGCTCGCGTCGCTGAGATAGGCCAGATCATCGGCAATCCGGTTCAGCATCGCCCGGCCCTTCTCAGCATCCATGCCTCGTGGAAAGCGAAACCCCAGCCGATCGAAGAGCAACGCCCGGATCCGATCCCGGTTGCCGCGCTCGGTGCCAGTTCGAACCGCTTTGGACGGTCCTGCAATCCCGTCTCCAAATTCTGGAGACGGCTTTGCGCGGTTTCCGTCTCCAGATTTTGGAGACGGCTTTGCCACTCCAAGGCGATCATTGCTCTTCTCAGCTTGCTCTGCGCCTGTCTCTGTCTGCTGTGCCATCAGTCGATCACCTTCGCGGCTCTGAGTTCACCTTGGGTGACCAGCTTCATCTCCAGCATCCGGGCCGCCATGCTGGCGGTGATCGCCGTGGCCGGGATGTATTTGCCTTCCTTGATCCAGCCCGCCCACATGGTCGCTGCCTGGTCGGCCTTGGAGCCGTAAAACGGCGCTGAGCGGACGCGCGCGCTGGTTCTTTCCTGGTTAATTACAGGTTTCTCTCCAGTGGGCTGGAGACGGGTCGGCATCTGGATTGGAGACGGCTCACCCCGCAAATTGGAGACGGCTCCGTCTCCAGTTTTTGGAGACGGCTTTGTGCGATTTCCGTCTCCAGATTTTGGAGACGGGTCGGCCATCTCGAAGCCGAGCATGTAGCGGGTGGGTTTCTGGCGCTTGGTGGCCCCATCCCACTCTCGGTGACGTTGGATCAGCCCCTTTGCCTCGAGCGCGTTCAGCGCGTTGTTCACGGTCCCATTGGAGGCCCCTGTCTTCGCGATCAGATAGGCCTGCGTCGGAAAGCAGCCCCGGGCTGCGTTATGGCAGTCACAGAGGTGGAACAGCACCCGGAACTCACTTGCCCCGATCTGATCGGCCTCCAGTTCCGACAGCCAGTTGGTTGCCTTATGGCTCACGTCGCTCTCCTCTTCTTGTCGTCTTTTTGGGGTCAAAGGGCGGGAGTCCTGCGGTGCGCGGCCCACCATTAACTGATGTGTCGCGCCAAGATTATCTCGCAGCCCATTGAATTTGCTTATATTTGTGACCAGCTATCTGCCGGGCGATTTGCCATTGCCGTAGCGCAGGGTCTCCATCAGGGCGGCCCGCCGCGGGGGATCATCCAGGCAGGCCAGCAGACCCTCCGTGGCCACACCGGCGTAGTCACAGACCAGGAAGAAATCCTTCGAGCCGATCCACGCCGGGTCCACCTTCCCGGTGAGGTAATCCTCGTGACTGCTGCTGACCCCGAGCGCGCCGCGCAGGCAGCTGAGCAGCACCTCGCCCCACAGCCGCTGGCAGGCCACCAGGTCGAACCGGTCACGCCGCACAAACCATTCCTCCGGCCAGGGCATGCGCGGCTCTTCCTGCTTCCGCGGCGGCGCTACCACCACGGCGGCTTCCTCCGCCGCGATGAACGCCCCCAGCACCCGTGCCATCTCGTCATCGACTTGCTCTGCATTCATGATGGATCGGTCACCCCGCCCTGCCGGCATAAAAAAACCGGGGACGGGTCAGACCCGCCCCCGGAAGTGGCCGCGCGCGGGAAAAACGCGCAGCCCGACAGGAAGGATTGAGGCGATGCATCGCGTGAAGGTTCATCTGCCCGGTGCAAAACTTTGGGAGCACCGGCATCCGGGAAGGTCATGAAGAGCCGGGCGACAGCATCGCCGGAGGCCTTGTTATCCCCGTTCCACCAGTTCCAGGCGGTACTCGCGCGCACGCCAAAGGCCGTCGCCACCTGTTCGGGATTCACAAAGCGATCGCGAAGATAAGACGCAAAGGCCGTTGCAAACCAGTGCTTGAACGCCGTCCCGCGATAGCTATCGAGATACAGAACCTCTCCAGACTTTTGCGCTGGAAAACCGGGCCGGGACTGCGTCTGTGCAAAACGGCTAGCGTGGTGGTCGGAGACAGGAGCCGCAGGAGCGACAAAATTGGCAATGGGCATGAGGGCAGACCTTCAATGGTTGAATGAGAGTATGGGAAAAATGGGGGGCAGCGGCGTATTGAAGACTGGCAACGGCGCGATCTCTTACAAACCGGGCGAAGGTATGGACTGCTTCGCGTCAAACCACGTCACTCCCACCTGCTGTGACAGGCGAAGGCAGCGGCACAGGTTCGATCCACGAAGCGGCACGAACCCTCCCTCCGGTTTGGCGCTCGATCGTGACGGCCAAGTCCAAACTTGGCCGCATCGACCTGTGCGCCAATCGCGAGATGATGCTTGGATCAACACCAACGCTGCGCGCAAACGCGCGTTGGCTGATCTTTTGATCTTTCAAATAATCCAGAAGCGTACCCATGCGCCATTCTGTTGCACATCATGCAACGATAGGTCAACAAACTTGTTGCGCAATGTGCATTTGTTCGCGATCAGCCGCCGTTGCACAGTGTGCAAATGAATTTAGCACGTATCAGAGAGCTACGCGGCCTGACTCAGCGAGATCTCGCAGAGATGATTGGCATGAATGCAGCAACCATTCAGCGCGCCGAAGTAGGAGCGCCTTCGGCCAAGCTCGAGACCTACAAAAAATGCGCAAAAGCGCTGAATATAACGCTTTCCGACATATTCTCGGATGACATGACCGTCCTAGAGCGCGAGCTCATCTCTGTCTTTCGGCGGATCCCTGAATCGAAGCATGAACAGCTTCTTGGCCTTCTCCGGTTAGCTCAGGAAGATGATCCCGCAGAAGATTGAAGAATTTCTCGAGCTCTGAGGGTTTCAAAGAACGAATTTTGTCGATGAAATCCAATTCTGTCATCGCACCTCTCAGCTGATATTTTTGGAACGCAAAAAGAACACAAACACAATTCCGGCAAAAACTTGCTACCGGGTATGCTTTTTAGCTATGAGGGGCAATCTCCAAAGTTTTATTAAATATTGCTATATATATCAAAGCGTTAGCGGTTTAATCTAAAATGACGGCATAAGTTCCAAACGCCCATAGTTGCATATTATGCAACACCAAGATTGACGAAATGATGCACTATGTGCAACACGTACCTTCATCGTTCAACTGATGGAGGACCCATATGTCCCATTCTACTCGTCACGACCGTCACCTCACCTTAGCGTCGGAAGCCGTCGCGATCGTGATGGATCCCAATAGCACCGACACCCGCCGCCTGCTGGCTTGGGCCACGCTGAAAACCGCGCGGGGCCAGACCATTTCGCAGATCGGACTGTCTCGGCTGCAGGACGTGCAACGGCGTTTGGATGCGTCACCCATCCGCCGCCTGCAGGACATTCTGGGCGGTGCAGCATGAACCGCGCAGGCAACTCTGTCTGCC
Source organism: Loktanella agnita (assembly GCF_046640325.1). Classification (NCBI taxonomy): domain Bacteria; kingdom Pseudomonadati; phylum Pseudomonadota; class Alphaproteobacteria; order Rhodobacterales; family Roseobacteraceae; genus Loktanella; species Loktanella agnita. Next base: position 20,592 of record NZ_JBJMBF010000007.1, read on the forward strand.
TCACAGAGCGCTTCCCCCTCTATCAGCAGTTGCTTCTCCGTGATCGTCGCGCAGCACGCATGGCGCGCCTCAACCGCATGGCCTGTTGTCTCGCCGCTTTTTTGCTCGGCGCGATCATCACTGTTCACTGACGCAGCGCCCAGCCCCACATATTTCAAGGATCAAATTCATGATGTCTCTTCCACAAACCCCACACTTCGCCTTGGCTGCAAAGCTGGGCCTCGATCTGGCGGCAATGACCGCCCATGTCCGCTGCGAGATCGCAGCGCGGATCGACGCTGCGCCGGATGGTCTTACTTCAGCCTCTCTCATGCAGCAGGCCGTGCTGGATCATGGCGGCACGTTGATCGAACCGTCACCCGGCTGGGGACCGCTCGAGTTCCAGGTGAATGTTCTGGGGTGCACCGGCACGGGCGAGACCGTAGCCGCCGCGGCTTCCGATTGGGCGACCTGCGCCATCCGGATGGGTGAACAACCATGCGCGTCCTGATCGGCTGTGAGACCTCTGGAATTGCCCGCCGTGCCTTTGCGGCCCTCGGACACGACGTCTGGTCCTGCGACACACAGCCGGCCGAGGATCGCTCGAACCGCCATATCGTCTGCGATATCCGCGATGGCATTCTGCAGGAAGGCTGGGATCTGCTGGCTGTGATGCATCCACCCTGCACCCGGCTCCGCCGCTCAGGGCGCCGCTGGATGAGCGGACCCGGAAAGTGGACCCCGCCCAAGCAGCTGCCACGCGGCCGCAGCTGGGCTGACATGCGCGCAGAGTTTGCGCTTGGCATCCATGTATTCACTGCCTGCTGGACCGCACCGATCGAGCGCATCGCTATCGAGAACCCGGCGATGAATGATCTGGCGCGGGACGCCATGCCGGACGATCTGCCCGCACCACACATCGTACAGCCCTTCTGGTTCGGCGAACTGGCCTACAAGGCGACAGGCTGGTATCTGCGCGGCCTGCCCCAACTCAGACCAACGGACACGCTCCGAGAACCGAAGCGCTACTCTGAAACCTGGCGGTGCTGGAACCGCGTCCACCGCATGCCGCCCGGCCCCGAGCGCGCGCGTCTGCGCAGCAGGTCGTTCCCCGGCATGATGCGCGCGGCGGCAGCACAATGGGGTGCGAGCGCGATGAAGAAGGTGGCCGCTTGACTGCATTCAAAACCAACGTACCGACGCGAAGAACAGGCACACGCTCATGACACAACTGCTCGCCATCCCAGCCGATGATTTCCAACGCCTGCTGGCCGAGGTCGCACAAATCAGCAAGAAACTCGACACGCTACATGCGACGCCGCAACCGGAGTGGTTCACAGTGGCGGACTATGCAAAGCTGATCGGGCGCAGTACGCGCACCGTTCTGCGGCGGGTCGATGACAGATCCATACAATCCAGGATCGTCGCCGGGGTCCGCATGGTCCGTTTCAATCCAGACGCCTAGCAATATCCGATGCGGATGCATTGTAGTATCGCATCAGCATCTGGATATTCTTGTGCCCCACCATACGGGCCAGATCCAGAACATCGAGCTTCTTGGCGAGCCGCGTGACTGCAAGGTGTCGTGCGTCATGAAAGGTCAGCCCCACAACACCCGCCCTGTCACGCAGCTTGCGCCACAACGCATCCCGCTGCGCGCCATCCAGCCCAAACACAGGATCTGACTGAGGAAGCGCCTCAAGAAGCCGTACCGCTTCCAATGACAAAGGCACATTCCGCGCGCTGCCGTTCTTGGTGATCGGCAGATGCGCCACCCGCGCCTCCAGATCGACGTCATCCCAGCGCAAACCGACGATTTCCCCCGACCGCATGCCCGTCTCTATCGCAAACAGGAACGCATGATAGGCGCGCGCCGTCGCCGCTGAGAGATCGGCACCCGCCGATATGGCCAGCGCTTCCAATTCCCTCTCCGTGGGCAGTCGGTCGCGGGACGGCGGCTCCGCCGGACGCCTGACAGAGGCCATCGGATTTTCCGTCAGATAACCCCATTCTCGCGTGGCCTGATTGATGACGCCGCTGACAAGCTGCATCTCCCGCCGCACTGTTCCGGGGGACACCTCCCTGAGACGTCTGTCGCGCCAGTTGGCAAAGTCGGCAGCGCGAAGATCGGACATGATGATCTCTGCGAAGGGCTCCTTCCGCAGTTTCGCCAACCGGATCACCTCCCAGCGCTCGCCGCGCTTCATACTCGAGACCTCGTTTGCATAGCGGCGGAATGCATCTCCCAGCGCGACACGCTCGCCCTCAGGTCGCGTGTTGAGGATGGCATACTCCTGCTGCCCGGCCCAATCTTTGGCCTCGCGCTTGCTGACAAACGATTTCGACTTGCGAACACCTGCACGGCTCACCTGCGCCTGCCAGCGCCCGCTGGTCAATTTCTGGAACGTGGCCAATTACGAATCCTTCGTCATTTATTCGTAATTTGTCGTCCAAACGTGACTGACACACAATGCCAGCCAGCAAGGCAAGACACTTAAAACATTGGAATATCTGTTGTTTTACTGACAAATGCGCGACAGGCGCTGTCAGTATTGGTGCCGATGGAGAGACTCGAACTCTCACGATGTTGCCATCGGGGGATTTTGAATCCCCTGCGTCTACCATTCCGCCACATCGGCCAGTGCGCACGTCCTAATGCGACCAGCGCGCAGGGTCAATCGCGATTTGTGTCAAAGCTGTGTCGCCGAAAATGTATCGCAGGCGTTCAGATTACCGCTCTCATAACCGCGCGCAAACCAGCGCTGACGTTGTTCGCTTGTACCATGCGTGAATGTATGTGGGCGCACGGTCCGGCCTGCATTGCGCTGCAACGTGTCGTCACCGATTTGTGCCGCCGCATTCATCGCCTCTGCGATATCGCCCTCTTCAAGGCTCCCGAACCTTTGCTGCGCAGCACGCGCCCAGATGCCGGAAAAGCAATCGGCCTGTAATTCGATGCGGACGGACATCGCATTTGAATCTGCCTCGCTCATCCGCGCGCGGGCTTGGTTGACCTGCTCCAGAATGCCCAGCTCATTCTGCACGTGATGGGCAATCTCATGCGCCACAACATAGGCCGCAGCAAAGTCACCCCCTGCCCCAAGACGGCGTTCCAGCGTGACAAAGAAATCGGTATCAAGAAACGCCGCACGCTCTGGCGAACAGTAGAACGGGCCTGTCGCCGCCGAGGCACCACCACAGGCAGATTGCGTCTGCCCTTTGAAAAGCACCAGTTTTGGTTCCTGATAGGTTTCACCCAGTTCGCGCTGAAAGATTTCGCGCCACACTTCTTCTGTATCGGCCAAGGTGACAGACACAAATTGCGCAGCGCGTTCATCTGCTGGCGTTATTTCAGCGGATTGGGAGGACTGGCCCTCGCCCCCAAGATCAACGAATTGGCTGGTGTCGACCCCGAAATACCAACCCGCCAGAAGGAGCAGCAGCCCCGCGACGCCACCAATCCCACCTGCCCGCTTCGCCCCGCCTGCCCGGCGCCGATCGACAATATTACTGCTGCCGCGTCGTCCCTGCCATTTCATGATACATACTCCTGAGCTACGTCATTCATTTTAGGCACACGCACTTTTTGCACAAGCTTGACGCGCCGCACACATCGTGGCCTAACCACCCGAAACTTGGAAAGTTCCCCCATGCTGCGCGGCCTTTATAACTGGACCCTTTCGCTTGCCCGTTCGCCCCATGCGTTATTGGCGCTGGCGATTGTGGCGTTCATTGAATCGTCTTTCTTTCCGATCCCGCCAGATGTGCTGATGATCCCGATGATCATCGCGCGCCCGTCACGGGCCTTTGTGATCGCAGGGGTGGCGACGGTTGCCTCGGTGCTGGGGGGCATATTCGGTTATTACATCGGCTTCGCCCTGATGGAGAGCGTCGGCCAGCCGATCCTCGATTTCTATGGCAAGGGCGAATACTTCGCCGAATTCGCCCTGCGATATAATGAATGGGGTGCATGGGCCGTACTTGTGGCAGGGGTCACCCCCTTCCCTTACAAGGTGATCACCATCGCTTCGGGCGTCACGCAACTGTCATTTCCGGTTTTTATCATTGCGTCGATTATGGCCCGCGCGCTGCGGTTCTTTCTGGTCGCCGTCCTGTTGTGGAAATTCGGTGAACCCATTCGGGATTTCGTTGAAAAGCGGCTGGGTCTGGTTTTCATCGTTTTCTGCGTATTGTTGATCGGCGGCTTCGCAGTATTGGGGGCACTATGACACGTAACATTTTGATTTTAATGGCCGCTGGCGGGTCTGCCGTCTTGCTTGGCGGCGCTTTTATCTTTCAATTGATCGGCTACCCGCCCTGCGCGATGTGCCTGTGGCAGCGCTGGCCCCATGCGGCAGCGATCGTGATTGGGACACTTGCATTATTGATCCCCGGTCGGGTCCTGCCGATTTTTGGCGCGATGGCCGCCGCGATCACCGGTGCCATTGGTGTCTACCACAGCGGTGTTGAACGTGACTGGTGGGAAGGCCCCAGCAGCTGTACCGGCACGGGCGGGTTGGATGGTTTGTCGGGGACGGACTTGCTGGCCATTGAAGGGCCGAAGGTCGTCATGTGCGATCAAGTCAGCTGGGAATTCCTGACTCTGTCCATGGCCAGCTGGAACGCGCTATTCTCTTTCGCGCTGATGGTGCTTTGGTTTATCGCCGCGTCGAAAGCAGCAGGTTCGTCTCGGACCGCGTGACCCCGTCAAGCCGCCGGATAGAGAACAAAACCTGATCAAAACCTTCCAGCGTATCGGTTCCAATCTCGGCGATCAGATCCCATGTGCCGTTGGTGGAATGCACGGCCACCACCTCTGGAATGGCTGACAGCCGTTTCATCACCCGTTCTGCATTGCTTCCGGCTGTTTCGAGCATCATCAATCCGCGCACCGCGTCGGGTCGGATGTCGGACCGTGTGAGCACGGTGAACCCCGCAATTTCCCCGCCCGCAACCAAGCGATCCAGCCGGGCACGCAGGGTGGACCTTGTAACCCCCAGCAGCCCCGCTAGCTCTGACAGCGTCGCACGGCCGTTCCGGCGCAGCGCGGCAATCAGTTGACCGTCCAATTCGTCCATTTTAACCGCCCACTTTGATCAATCTACGCCCATTTTGCACAAAATGCCCGCTTAACCCACCCCCGGTTTTGCGCAAGACTGCAGGCATGACACAAACACATTGCATCCTGATCGGCGCCCCTGTCGACTGCGGCAAGCGACGCCGTGGCTGCCTGATGGGCCCTGACGCCTATCGCACTGCGGGTATCGCCGAAGCCATCACCGCCCTTGGCCACACCGTCGAAGACATCGGCAACCTCATCCCCGCACAGGTCACAGTCTCAGAGCCGACGAACCCGCTGGTTTATGAACTGGCGGAAAATGTCGGCTGGGCCCAAACCCTGATGCAGGCCGCACAAGATAGCGCGCCACGCGGCATGCCGATCTTTATGGGCGGCGACCACGCGCTGGCCGCTGGAACGGTCGCCGGCATGGCTGCGCATGCGCAATCGAAAGGTAGACCATTCTTCGCCCTCTGGCTCGACGCACATAGCGATATCCACACGCCGGACACCACCGATAGCGGCAATCTGCACGGTACACCCGTCGGCTACGTCACCGGGCGCGACGGTTTCGACGCCTACCCACCCCTGCCCGCGCGCGTAGAGCCCGCCAATATCTGCATGATCGGCCTGCGCTCTGTCGATGCGGCAGAGCATGAGATTCTGGCAGGCGGTGACGTAACGCTGGTCGATATGCGACGGATCGACGAAGAAGGGATCAGACTGCCGCTGCAATCGTTCCTTGACCGGGTCGCCGCGGTGGACGGCATGCTACATGTCTCGCTCGACGTGGATTTCCTCGACCCATCCGTCGCCCCGGCGGTCGGCACGACGGTCCCCGGTGGAGCCACAGTGCGCGAGGCGCATTTGGTCATGGAAATGCTGTCAGACAGCGGTTTGGTCACATCACTTGATTTGGTCGAACTGAACCCAATCCTCGATGATCGGGGCAAGACCGCACATCTGATGGTCGACTTGACAGCATCGCTCATGGGCCGCCGCGTCTTTGACCGACCAACAAGAGGGCGTTTTTCATGAGTCTCAAAGCGTCACAACTGGCCATGGTGCCCTTCGTTAGCGTCGATAACATGATGCGGCTTGTGCATCACATCGGCATGGAACGTTTCATGGCGGACCTCGCACAAGAAATTGAGGCCGATTTTGCAAGATGGGAATTATTCGACAAGACACCCCGCGTCGGCAGCCATTCCGAAGTAGGTGTGATCGAACTGATGCCCACGTCCGACGGCGCGCTTTACGGGTTCAAATACGTCAATGGCCACCCCAAGAACATGAAAGAAGGGCTGCAAACCGTTACCGCATTTGGTGTTTTGTCGCAGGTCGATACGGGATATCCAATCCTGTTTTCAGAAATGACTTTGCTGACCGCCCTGCGCACCGCCTCCATGTCCGCCGTCGCAACGAAACACTTGGCCAGTCCCGACGCGAAAACCATGGCGATGATCGGCAATGGCGCGCAGTCGGAATTCCAATGCATTGCGCAAAAGGCGGTGAACGGCGTCGATACAATTCGGCTGTACGACATTGATTCCGCAGCCACCGAAAAATGCATGCGCAACCTGACGGATGCAGGGCTGACGCTGGTCCCCTGCACCACACCAGAGGACGCCATCGAAGGCGCAGGCATCATCACCACCGCCACAGCAGACAAGGACATGCAGACGATCCTGACCGACAACATGGTCGGCAGCGGCGTGCATATCAACGCGATCGGCGGCGACTGCCCCGGCAAAACAGAGCTGCACCGCGACATCGTCGCTCGCTCGACCGTATTCGTGGAATACCCGCCGCAAACACGGATCGAAGGCGAAATTCAGCAAATGGCCCCCGACCATCCGATCACCGAGCTGTGGCAGGTGATCAATGGAACAGCAAAGGGGCGGCAATCAGCCAGTGAGATCACACTTTTTGACGGCGTGGGCTTCGCAATCGAAGATTTCAGCGCCCTGCGCTACGTCCACAGCCGGATCAAAGACACGCCATTCTATATTGACCTTGACCTCATCGCCGATCCCGACGACCCGCGAGACCTGTTCGGAATGGTCAAACGCGCGCAGTAGAAATTTGCATTTCTAGCCGCGCCCATCAAATAACAGTCAATCAAGCTGTCACCGTACGCATATCCTAGATATTCGAACCTGCGTCAGTCGTCACCGGCCCGATGACGCCGTCATCTGATCGGTGATTGGCGCATTACCCGTGGCGATACGAAGAGGCATTCACCTTACTCTCGCAAGACATAGATATCAAAATGCCGGAGTTGATGATCCAATACATATGCGTCCATAATCTGCGCGAATTCGGGCTGTGGTGCCATGAAGCTCCACCAGTCGAAATCCGGATCCTTGATAAAATTTGATGATGTATCGAGCGCAACCACGGCAGGCTGGAAAGCTTTCATATCCGACACAATGTTGTCGCGAGCGATTGTGGCGATCTCTTGCAGGCGATCACATCTTTCAGGCAGTGTTCTGCAATCTGTCTCTATCAACCCATTCACTACGCCAGGAACGTACCACTGCGAAGGCATCCGGCTCGCCCATGGGACGCCCCCCGCAAGTGCAGCAGGAGGTCCGAAAGCGATGTGCTCTGTCAACACTATTAAGGCACCACGCTGTGCGGCAAATGCGCCAAGCTGTTCTGCTGACGGATTTTCGTAACGTCCCCGCGAAAGGCTGACTATCATGCATGTCATGAAGACAACCGCGCCAAGGACGGCGACTTGACTGACTTGATTGGCCTGCGCTAGTAGCCATACCGCCGACAGCGTGATAAATATCAAAAAAGGCAAAAGGTGATAAGGGAACCCCTTATTCTGCAAGACGTAGATCAGCCCACTACCAATCGCAGCGGCGCCGAAAAGCTCGAAGATTTTCGGCGTAGCCTCAGACCGTATCGCCAGCAGCATGAATACCAATAAAGGTGCGGTTATGCGGATATCGAAGCGCCAGATCAGAAGTTCCCAATTTGCATCATAGGCAGCGTATATATGACGCGCGATCGGAACGACCTGTTCGAAATACGCTGAATGAAACGCAAAAACAAACGCGATATAGGACAATCCAGATATCATAAATATCCAGTTCTCGATTTCGACAAGCGGACGTAAGCTTCTGTACGTGACGATTTTCCAAATGGTTAGGCAGACCGGAATCAGTACGAAATATGGCTTAAGAAGAACACCGCAGGAAGCAAACAAAGCCGATCGGACACGCGCTCCCAAACGATGGGGACCGGCCGCTTCGAGCTGGTGTAAAAACCATGGCAACAGAAATATTACGTAAACATGTTCACGCTGCATCAAAAGCCGCTCGGCCGGCACGATGATAGCTATGGCCGCGCCGAAAATAAAGAAGACGCGGCGATTGAACGTTAGCGCGGGGCCGACTGACAGGATCAGCCAACACCAGAGCAAAGACACCCACAGAAACACCGCAAATAGGATGTAGAGCCCGTTCAAAGAACTGATCTCAAGTGCATCGGCAATCAGCAGCGCAGGCACTGTGTAGTAGAAGTTGAGCGGCGGATTCACTTCGATTATATCGACGTATAATTGCGCACCATCCAGCCACTTACGCGTGGCCACAAGATACCAAGTCGTATCTTCGTTGAGTTGACAGCCCCAGAAAACGAACAAAATAATAATCGCAATCGCCATACAGAGAAACGCGCCAATTGCATCCTCTTTTCGCAGGGTTGCGGATTGCGCGTAGACCCAGCCCTTCATCAAGGAAAATGAAAGCGCGGGCACTGCAATCACGACAGCGACCATCGCCAGCCAGAACGGCTGCCCTAGTTCGGACACCACTAGGTGGGTAATCGCCGTGCTGGTCGCCAGGCCGATCAACGCCGCGGCAACAAAACGGGGGAAAAAATCAATCTGTGTCTGTGGTAGCGCAAATGTGACACGGGAGTGCCCTACAAACGAAAAGAAAACCGAGGTTGCAAACCCAGTGAAATTGGCGAATTGCGCACGCATACCAAAAAGCTGGGCACATGTCAGCGCCACCGCCACATGCAAAGCTGTCGCAAGCACACCGACCAGTCCGAAGCGCAGGATTTGACGATACATCAGTCCGGGTCCGCGATGCGTAACACCACGCAAAGCGACAGACCGAACGGTAGGCTGAACCGCCCCACGCAATACCGCTCCGCCGCGAAAACCCGACAAAGCACGGCATTCAGCCAAGGCGCAGGCAGGGCATCATCTGGTGTATCCGAGCGCAGGACAGACTTTGCCGCACGGGTCGCTATTGCTAGTGGAAACAGAAGGCTGTTGAAATAGAATGCGTGTTCAACCTGCATCCCGGCGGCCTCTGCGACCTTTTTCATGCTGGCGCGGGTATAGCGACGGAAATGGTGGTGCGTTTCGTCATGGCGTGACCAAAGTGCCGGAAAGGCCGGCACGGTGACAACGAGAGCGCCACCTTTGGCAAGTCGCCCCTTCAGCGCCATCAATGAATCCCCGTCGGCCTCAACGTGTTCCAGCACATCAAATATGCCGATCACGTCATAACTCTTGCCTTCGAACGGCAGCGCGTCAGGCAAAGCGCCATGGGGAATCTCTAACCCCGAACGCTCTGCCGCCATCGCACGCGCCTGATCGTCAAACTCGAATGCATCAACATGGCCAAATTTCTGCAGAGTATCCAAATTCCCCCCGGACCCACATCCGGCCTCAAGCAGGCTTGCGCCAGGCTTAGGCTGGACAAGCCGCTCGATCACGCGCGCGATGATAACGCGGCGCGCCCGGAACCACCAATGGGACTGTTCCAACTCTGCCATCCGCAGGTAGACATCACGATCCATCTGTCAAGTCACCTTCTGATGCCCGCGCCGAACGCACCACATAAAGTGGCCTTTGCCTGACTTCGAGATAAATTCGGCCAACATATTCACCGATGATCCCAAGAGCGAAAAGATTTAGCCCGCCAAATGTCAGGATGAGAATAACAGTCGACGCATAACCCGGCACATCAACACCGAAGATGAACGTGCGTGCAGCAATAAACACGGAATAGAAGAGCGAAATAAAAGACATTAACACCCCGATATAAGTCCAAATGCGCAGCGGTATGGTCGAAGACGAAAAAATGCCATCCAACCCCAGCTTCCACAGTTTCCAGTAGCTCCAGCAGGTTTCACCCTCTTCGCGGGCTGTGCGTTCATGTGTGACTTCTGCTGTCGTAAATCCCACCCAACTGAACAGCGCCTTATTAAAGCGCGACCGCTCACCCAATCGGCGCAGGACCATGACCACTTCGCGATCAAGCAGACGAAAATCACCGACATTCGTGGGAATCGGATGCTCTGCCAGAAAATTAAACACACGATAGTAGAGCCCTGCACTTACGCGCTTTGCCCAGCTATCCTGATCCCGCCGCGCACGCCGCGCATTCACCACATGTGCCCCGCCAAGCCAAAGACTAATCATCTGCGGGATCAATTCGGGCGGGTCCTGCAGGTCCACATCAATCGGGATTACCGCATCTGCATCCGTCAGGTCAAGACCTGCTGACAGCGCTGCCTCCTTCCCGAAATTCCGGGACAGGTTGACCAGCCGAATAGACGGTGTCTCTCGTGCAAGGTCTGCAATTACCATTTCGGTAGCATCGGTACTGCCGTCATTCACGAAACATATCTCAAACTGGATACGATCAGACAGATCGGCAAGCACAGAATCGACACGCTTCAGAAAGGGTGTGACCGCCGATTCTTCATTAAAGACGGGTACGATCAGCGTGACCACTTTTCTCGATCCGGAAGTATTCCCGGTCAAATTCATTTCTTCAACCTATACAATGTGGACGCTTGCCCCAAGTTCCTCCGTTGAAGTGATTGTGCGTTAACAATTTGTCAAGAATGCGATGACTGTTGGCAGTTTTAATGCAAAGCCATGATGCCGCGAGACATCAGTGATAATGAAACTCACCTATCACATTGCGCCATTCACCGGGGCTGATTAATTTCCGATGCACAAAGCGGACAGAATGCAGCGGTCCGTCTAATTTATCCTGCCAAAAGCCGATGAATTCCAGCAGCCTGTCATGGTCCGGCGCGCGGTCATAATCTTGCCAGACAAAGGTGTTCAGCACATGGGGATAGTCGGGCATGTGATAGAACATCTCCGCCGTGGTCAGGCCGTAGCCGTGCAACATCATTTCGGTCTCTGACTGCATCTTATCCCTCAGCTTTTCTTGAGCTTATAGAGAAATGATTGCAAAGACATAAACTTTGTCAACAAAAACAGTATGTTATCAGCCGCCAAACCCGGCTGCCAATCCCGCATCGGATCGCCCATTGCACCCCATATCAAGTGTCTGATATGATGCCCAAAACCAGATGTAGCAGTACTCGTAAAGACAGGCGGTCCACGTGAACGATACCCCGGAAACACCTGAAAACGAAGACGAATTGCCGCCTCAGCGCCCAGCATACGATGGGCCTGCCGTAACCATCGAGCATGAGCTGAAAACCAGCTACCTCGACTACGCGATGAGCGTCATCGTCTCCCGTGCCATTCCAGATCTGCGTGACGGGTTGAAACCTGTTCACCGGAGAATCCTCTATGGGATGCAGGAAGCGGGCAACACGCACGACAAATCCTACCGTAAATCGGCGCGCTCTGTCGGCGATGTGATGGGGAAATACCATCCACACGGCGACAGTGCGATTTATGATGCGCTGGTGCGTATGGCGCAGGATTTCTCCATGTCGCTGCCGCTTTTGGATGGTCAGGGGAACTTCGGCTCCATGGATGGCGATAAGGCCGCGGCCATGCGCTACACAGAGGTGCGGATGGACAAGCCCGCAGCCTTTCTGCTGGCCGATATCGACAAAGACACGGTCGATTTTCAGGACAACTACGATGGCAAGGACCGCGAACCCACCGTTCTGCCCGCCCGTTTTCCCAACATGCTCGTCAACGGCGCAGGCGGGATCGCGGTTGGCATGGCCACCAATATTCCACCCCATAACTTGGGCGAGGTTATCGACGCCACGCTGGCCTTGATCGACGATCCGGACATGTCCTCTGAGGCACTGATCGAATACATCCCTGCCCCGGATTTCCCCACCGGCGGGATCATTCTGGGACGTGCTGGCGCACGCAAAGCCTATCTGGAAGGCCGCGGTTCCGTCGTGATCCGTGCCCGCACCCATGTGGAGGAAATCCGCAAAGACCGCTACGCTATCGTCATTGATGAAATCCCCTATCAGGTGAATAAAGCGTCAATGATCGACCGCATCGCCGAGGCCGCCCGCGACAAGCGGATCGAAGGCATCGCCCATGTGCAAGACGAATCCGACCGCGACGGCGTGCGTGTGGTGGTCGAGCTTAAACGCGATGCAACGGCAGAGGTGGTGCTGAACCAGCTCTTCCGTTTCACCCCGATGCAAACCTATTTTGGTTGTAACATGCTGGCGCTGAATGGCGGCAAGCCCGAACAGCTGACCCTGCGTGCCTTCCTGACATCCTTCGTGGATTTCCGCGAAGACGTGATCGCGCGGCGGACAGCCTTTGAATTGCGCAAGGCGCGTGAACGGTCACATATCCTTTGCGGTCTGGCTGTAGCTGTCACCAATATTGACGAGGTCGTCGCGACCATCCGGTCCTCTGCCGATGCGGCCACGGCCCGTGAAAAGCTGATGACGCGGCGCTGGCCTGCGGAATCGATCCTTGAATATATCAAGCTGATTGATGATCCGACCCATACCGCCAATGAGGACGGCACTTATAACCTGTCCGAAACCCAGGCCCGCGCGATTTTGGAATTGCGCTTGCAGCGCCTGACGCAAATCGGCGTCAAAGAAGTCACTGACGAACTGCAAGAGCTGGCCGCCAAGATCCGGGAATATCTGGAAATTTTGGGCAGCCGTGAACGTATCTTGCAAATCATCCGCGATGAGCTGACCGAGGTCAAAGGACTCTTCGCTGTCCCCCGTCGCACTGAAATTGTGGACTGGTCCGGCGACATGGAAGACGAAGACCTGATCGAACAGGAAGACATGGTCGTCACCGTGACCTCAGGCGGGTATATCAAACGCACCGCATTGGCCGACTTCCGCGCGCAACGGCGGGGCGGCAAGGGTCTGTCCTCGATGGCCACCAAAGAAGAAGACGTGGTCACCACGCTTTTCGTGGCCAATACCCATACGCAGCTTTTGTTCTTCACCACCGATGGCATGGTCTACAAGCTCAAGACATGGCGCTTGCCACTTGGCAGCCGAACAGCCAAAGGCAAGGCGATCGTGAACATCCTGCCGATCCCCACGGGGGTCTCCATTGCAGCGATCATGCCCGTTGACCGACCAGAGGATGAATGGGACGATCTGCAAGTTGTCTTTGCGACCTCTGCCGGAACTGTGCGCCGTAACAAGCTGTCAGACTTCACAAATGTCATGCGTAACGGCAAGATCGCGATGAAGTTCGAAGGCGAGCATGAAGGCACCACACTGATCAATGCGCGGATCGCATCTCATGAAGACGACGTGATGCTGGTCACCGATTCCGGGCGCGCCATCCGCTTCCCTGCCACCGATGTGCGGGTGTTCAATTCACGCTCTTCTGTTGGGGTGCGCGGCATCCGGCTGCAAGGCGATGACAAGGTCGTTTCAATGTCGATCATCCGCCACTTCCGGGCCGAGGCCGAGGAGCGTGCAGCCTATCTGAAAATGCGCCGTGCCATGGCCGGGCTGACAGATGAAGCCGAAAACGAAGATGAGGAAGGCGTTGCACCCGGCGCGATCAGTCAGGAACGCTATGCGGAAATGTCTGCGGCTGAAAACCTGATCCTGACCATCACTGCCAAAGGCTCGGGCAAGCTGTCCTCCAGCCACGACTACCCCGTGCGCGGGCGTGGCGGCATGGGCGTGGCGGCAATGGACAAGGCGATGCGGGGCGGGCCGCTGGTCACCTCTTTCCCCGTCGATCTGTCGGATCAAATCATGCTTGTGACTTCAACCGGGCAATCCATCCGGGTGCCCGTGGATGGGATCAGTTTCCGGTCACGGGGCGCTGGCGGCGTGAAGGTTTTCAACACTGGCAAGGGTGAAACCGTGGTGAGTGTTGCGTGGATTGCGGACCAAGGAGACGAGGAGGAATAGGCGCGTTTCCGCCAAGGAAATCAAGGTGGATAGACGCATTCGAAATGATCGGCGATACCTTCTGTGTCACGTATAAATCAAAGGTAAGACGATGCTTAACAAACTCCTCCTGTCGACAGCAATCCTCTGCGTCAGCGCAACAGCGGGCCTCGCTCAGGGCTTCAGCGGTGCCGAAATCGGTATCGAATACTCAGACCTGACTGACCTCGAGGATTTCAGCGGAACCAACTACTACGGCTCTGCTGAATTCGACATCATGCAAGGTGTCGCGGTTGCCGGCGATTTCGCGATCTACGATTTCGAACTTGGCGACGCCGATATCAGTAACTTTACGTTGCACGGCATCTACAACCTGAACCCGACCACATCGCTTGGTCTCTTCTTTGGCCAAGACAATGTCGATGACAGTACCGTCGACAATATCGGCTTCGAAGCGGCATATAATTTCGGTTATGGTACGGCGCAGGGCTATATCGGACAGGGTGATGATGGTAGCGACCAAGTTACATATATCGGTGCTGCCGGGGATTACGGTCTGGGCAGCGGATTCAGTGTCACCGCAGCATTCGATAGTGCCGACCTGGATGATGCGACGATCTCCAAATTTGAATTTGGGGGCGAATATGCGCTGCCGGCAGGTGTGAAATTCTCAGCTGCAATTGGCAACCTGAGCCTTGATGATAGTGGTGTCGACGTTGACGAAAACTACTTCTCGATTGGTGCCAGCATCGGCCTAGGCCCGAAGAATGGCACAACGTTTAACCGCAGAAGCTTTTTTGAAGCCAACAGCATCGGCGTGGATTCCTAATACGATAGCGGCCTGGTATCGACAGCACATCGCCCCACGGCGATGCAGCTGATCCGCACCGGGCCGCAATCACAGCACAACACAGAACCAAATCGTTCTTCTTCGGCTTCTGTTATTTTCCGCCAACAATAAGCGGTTATTCGCCTAGATTTTATTGTATTTTTCCAACAGGTTGCCACGATGACGACTTACCTACTTTGAGGCCAAGTCAGGGGCGATATAGTCAGCATTATATCTTCCGTAACCAGGACCTTTCGATGAACACTCAAATCCCCCTCGTGCTTGCGGCTTTGGTCGCAACTACTACACCTGCGCTGGCCCAAGAATTCACCGGCGCAAAGTTTAGTGCAAACTACGCCTTCGTTGCCGAAGATGGTGCAGATCTCACAGGAACGTCACTCAACGCCAGCGGCGGGGTCACTCTGTCGCGACAATTTGCATTGGGCGGCAGCCTGGCGACGTATAATATCGCCACAGACGATAGCGACGTCGACCTGTTCAACGCGACACTGCGCGCGCTGTATCGCGTCGGACCAGACGCCACCGTTGGTGGATTCTTCGCATATGACAGCATCGAAGATCTAGATCAGGAAACTTACGGCATCGAAACCGGCTATGACACGCGCAGTTCTCATTTTGAGGCCTACTACGGCGTCATAGACGTGGAAGATGACAGCGAACAAAGTATCTATGGCGCAGAGGCTTCATTCGACGTCGCCCCGAATTTCGCCGTGAATGCTGCATTTGACACATTCCGCACGTCCATTGGCGACGCAGATAGTACACAAACAGTTACAACGCTGGGCGGCACTTTCAAGCTTGGAAACGGCGCAACGGTCTACGGGAATTTTGGTGCCCTGAACGTCGAATCCACCAACGGTATTATCGAGATCAGCGGCGATGCCAATGTTGCGGGCATCGGTGTGTCCTTCGATGTTGGATCAGGGCGCGGGACCGTCATGGACAACCGCAGCTTCATCAAAGCAACGCTGCCTTTCTAAATCACGTAATCCCTTACAGGTTGCACAAAGGTCCGCGTCCAGCGGGCCTTTTCTTTTGGCCACGCTCCGCCTAAATCACCTCTTATGGAAAACACACTCAACATCATCGGTGGCGGCATGGCCGGGTCCGAGGCCGCATGGCAGGCAGCCCATGCAGGGCTGAACGTCATCATCCACGAAATGCGCCCCAAGGTCGAAACCTTTGCCCACCGTACCGGCAATCTGGGCGAGATGGTGTGCTCCAACTCCTTCCGCTCTGATGACCATGAACAAAACGCTGTCGGCCTGCTGCATTGGGAAATGATGCAAGCCAACGGGTTGATCATGCAGACCGCTTATAAACACCGGCTACCTGCCGGTGGCGCGCTGGCCGTGGACCGCGATCCTTTTGCCGAAAGCATCACCGCCGCGCTGAGTGCGCATCCCAATGTCAGTATCCGCTATGATGAAATCACCGCCCTGCCCGACGATGGCCATTGGATCATCGCGACCGGGCCGCTGACCTCCGGCGCACTGGCCGAGGCAATCAAAACCGAAACCGGCGCAGAGGCGCTCGCATTTTTCGATGCCATTGCCCCCATCGTCTATCACGACAGCATCAATATGGACGTGGCTTGGATGCAGTCGCGCTATGACAAAGGCGAAACGCTGGAAGAACAGACCGCCTACCTCAACTGCCCGATGTCCAAAGACCAGTATGAGGCCTTCATTGACGCGCTCTTGGCAGCGGAGAAAACGGCATTCAAAGAAGGCGAAACTGCCGGGTATTTTGATGGTTGCCTCCCGATTGAGGTAATGGCCGAACGCGGGCGCGAAACCCTGCGCTTTGGTCCGATGAAACCGGTCGGGCTGACCAATGCCAATGACCCGACCAATAAACCCTACGCGGTCGTGCAACTGCGCCGCGACAATGCGCTTGGCACGCTTTACAATATCGTCGGCTTTCAGACCAAAATGAAATATGGCGCGCAAAAGGATGTTTTCAAAATGATTCCGGGGTTAGAGTGCGCCGAGTTCGCCCGCCTCGGTGGCATACACCGGAACACATTCATCAATTCGCCAACACTGCTGGACGATCAAATGCGCCTGCGTGCGCGGCCCAATATCCGCTTTGCAGGTCAGATCACAGGCGTTGAAGGCTACGTTGAATCTGCCGCCATGGGTCTGCTTGCCGGCCGTATGGCTGTGGCGGAACTCACCGGGCAAACCCTGCCGCCCGTGCCCGATACCACCGCCATGGGGGCGCTTGTCACCCATATCACTGGCGGGGCCGAAGCAAAGACATTCCAACCCATGAACGTCAATTTCGGCCTCTTCCCGCCGGTGGACGGGATCAAGGGCGGGCGGCGCGGGCGCAAGGATCGCTACAAAGCCTACACCGACCGCGCCAAAACCGACTGGCAGGCATGGCTGGGGCAAATGGCGCTGGACGCCGCCTGAGCGGGCGCGCTACCCTGACATCATGGCCGATAAAAAGGATAAACTGCGCCCCGAACTCTGGGCCAAGCGCAGCATAGCGGACACGATCGCCCTCTATGCTGAATGGGCCGATCGGTACGAAGCAGATGTAACCGCACGCGGCTATCACACGCCCGCACGGGTTACCGCCGCGGTGAAGGATCATGTGAAACCCAACGCCACGATACTCGATTTCGGCTGTGGCACTGGGTTTGCCGGACAGGTGCTGCACGACGCAGATTTCCAAAACCTGCATGGCACCGATGTCAGCCCAGAAATGCTGGAAAAGGCCAGCGCACGCGGTGTCTACGCCAAAACATGGCTTTCAAACCCGGGTAAGCTGAGCTTCGGGCGCGGGGCCTACCCTGTCATTGTGGCTGTTGGCGTCATCGGGCTTGGCGCTGCACCGGCTGACACGCTGGGTGCGCTTGTGGGCAAACTGAACACCGGCGACCTGCTTGCCTTTTCCTACAATGACCCGACACTGGAAGATCCGGCATACACCGACGCGCTCAGCACCGAACTCGGCAGTGGCCAGGCCGAGATTATCTTTCGCGAACATGGGCCCCATCTGACGGATGTCGGCATGGGCGCAGATGTCATCATCCTGCGGCGCAGATGATCACCCGCTTCGCGCCTTCACCCACCGGACCGCTGCATCTGGGCCACGCCTATTCTGCGATGCTGGCCCATGACATGGCGATGGCGGCGGGCGGGACGTTCTTGCTGCGGATCGAAAATATCGACCAATCCCGCGCCCGCCCGGAATGGGAGGCGCAGATTTATGACGATCTGCGCTGGTTAGGCCTGTGGTGGCCAGAGCATGTGATGCGGCAATCGGAACGGATGCCAGCCTATGAACAAGCGCTGGACCAGCTCTGGCTGGCTGGGCTGCTCTATCCCTGCGGATGCACCCGCCGCGATATTGAGGAGGCCGCCAGCGCCCCGCAGGAAGGCGCGCCGATGCACGGGCCGGACGGGATCATCTATCCCGGCACCTGTCGTGGGCGGATGTCCTATGAGCGAGTATTTTCCGAACAATATCCGCGACCTAAGGGTGATCCTCTGCGGTTGGACATGACACTTGCCACCCATAATTCACACGCCTTCGAGCACCGCATTAGCCAAGCCGGTGGCGGTTGGAAGTGGTTTTGCGGTTACCAAGAGCAAGGCAACGCTGTCGAGCAGAACGGCTTGATCGAGTTCACGCCGGACCATATGATCAACCAAGTTGGCGACGTCGTCCTGTCGCGCCTGAACATGGGCACGTCCTACCATCTGTCGGTCGTCGTGGATGACGCGGCGCAAGGAATCACCGATGTGGTACGCGGGGCCGATCTGGCCGAAGCGACCCCAATCCACGCCCTGCTGCAAAAGCTGCTGGGTCTGCCCACGCCCATCTACCATCACCACCGGCTGATCCGGGATGAAGCCGGCAAGCGTCTGGCCAAGCGGGACGATGCACGCGCCATTTCAAAATACAGGGCCGAAGGTGCAACGCCGAATGATATCAGGCGCTTGGTGGGTCTTCCGGAAGTTTGACGACCTCGACCTCTTCACCATTTTGGACAGCGGTGTAGAAACAAGTGCGGCGGCCCGTGTGACAGGCAGCACCTTCCTGTTGCACCTCGACCAAAAGGCAATCGCGGTCACAATCAATGCGCAGTTCCACCAGCGTCTGTGTGTGCCCGCTGGTCGCGCCCTTGATCCAGAATTCCTGCCGGGATCGGGACCAATAGGTCACCTGCCCCGTCTCCAGCGTTTTGGCCACCGCTTCCGCATTCATCCATGCCATCATCAGCACCTCGCCGGATGTCGCATCCTGCGCAATCACGGGGATCAGCCCGGCGTCATTATAGGTCAGGCTGGCGGGATCGAAGGGCATGTCAAAAACCTTTGAAACGGGATCGGTAAAGTCTATCTAAGGGGGACGACGACGAAGGGCAAACACGATGTCAGCAGAAAACGACATGATCAAACTCTATTCCGGGCGCATCCTTGCGCTCGCCGCTGATATGCCCCGGACGGCGCGGTTGGGTAGCCCTTCGGCCAGCGCCAAGAAACGCTCGCCACTTTGCGGATCCACCGTCACCGTGGACGTTGTCCTAACGGATGGGATCATCACAGATTACGGGCAAGACGTAAAAGCCTGCGCATTGGGTCAGGCGGCTGCGGCTGTCGTCGGCGCGCATATCGTCGGGACGACGCCTGCACAGGTACAGCAAGGGCGGGATCAGCTTTTCGCGATGCTGAAATCTGACGGCCCTGCCCCCGACGCGCCCTTTGATGGGCTAGAGGTGCTGCAACCGGCAAAAGATTACAAAAACCGGCACGCCTCGATCATGCTGGCCTTCGATGCCACGCTAGATGCGCTTGAGGCCAGCAAAGCCACCGCCTGAAACTTCTGCAAATCTATCCCCTAAAGAAAAAACCGCCGCACATCCGGGACGGGATGGCGGCGGCAGTCAAAGCGGTCGCTCCGGTCATATATCCATGGGGAGAGGCAACCCCCGCATGGGACATTAGACAGGCAGGTCATCAGACATTGCATTCTTGGGACAGGGCAATGTGAGCGTGACCGGAGCCAACCGCCAGGGAGGTCAGATCAAGCCAGGCAAAGCCAATCCGACAAGCAACATAACCATCAGGGCAGCAACACCAAGCGCATCCATAAGGATTGTGTCGCGGGAACGGACAATGATGGATTTGATCTCTCGTGCCATGGTGTTCTCCTAACGTTCTGTTGCCGCTTTGTTCTCACACAGTTAACCTTATGTAAAGAACTTTTTAAGAACATTTGCGAACATTTTGCGTGAAGCGCGCTAACCCACTGACATCAAACGGATCGCCTTGTCCTGTTCCATCAGCCACAATAGCGTCCGCGCGGACTTGCCGCGCTCTGTCTCCAACGCTGGATCATCATGCAGCAGCTTGCGGGCGTCCGATTGCGCTAATGCCATCAGCGCCGTTTGCCGTTCCAGATCAGCAATGCGAAAGCGCGGCAGGCCCGATTGTGCCGTGCCGATCACATCGCCCGCCCCGCGCATTGAAAGGTCTTCCTCGGAAATCCGAAACCCATCCTCGGTCTCGCGCAAGATTTCCAGCCTGCGCCGCCCCCCCTCGGTCAGCGGCGATTGATAAAGCAGCAAGCAAGTCGATGCCGCAGACCCGCGTCCGACCCGGCCCCGCAACTGGTGCAGTTGCGCCAACCCGAAATGCTCTGCCCGCTCGATCATCATGATCGAGGCATTGGGCACATTCACCCCGACCTCAATCACCGTGGTGGCCACCAAGACCTTGGTGTCGCCCGCCACAAACCGGGCCATTGCCGCGTCCTTCTCAGCAGGCGGCATCTGGCCATGCACTAGGCCCACGACGCCTTCACCCAAAGTCGCACGCAGCTGTTTGAACCGTTCCTCAGCGGCGGTCATATCCATGACCTCGCTTTCCTCCACCAGCGGACACACCCAATAGGCCTGCCGCCCCTCGGCCACCGCATGGCGCAGCTTGTCCACAACCTCATCCATGCGGGACGTCGACACCAGCGCAGTCTGCACCGGCATCCGACCGGGCGGCTTTTCATCCAGAACAGAAACATCCATATCGCCATATTGCGCCAGCGCCAGCGAACGCGGGATCGGCGTGGCGGTCATCACCAGCACATCCACCGCCTGCCCTTTGGCCCCCAGTTCCATCCGCTGGGCCACGCCAAAGCGGTGCTGTTCGTCGATCACAGCCAGCCGTAGATCGTGGAAATGCACATCCTTTTGAAACACCGCATGGGTGCCGACAAGAATATCAATCCGCCCATCGGCCAAAGCCGCAAGCTTCGCCTTGCGCTCGCTCCCTTTGTCGCGGCCGGTCAGGATCTCAAGCACCACACCGGCGCTCTCGGCCAAGGGACGCAACCCTTCCAGATGCTGCCGGGCAAGGATTTCCGTCGGGGCCATCATCACGCCCTGCCCGCCCGCCTCAACCACGCTTAGCAGCGCCATAAGCGCCACCAGCGTCTTACCTGACCCAACATCCCCCTGCAGCAACCGGTTCATCCGCAGTTCAGTCGCGAGATCGGCAGCGATTTCACCAATCGCACGGCTCTGCGCGCCGGTGGGCTGATAAGGCAGCGCCGCCAATACCTTATCCCGCAAAACCCCGGTCCCTTGCGACACACGACCCTTGCCACGGCGCACCGCACTGCGGGCCAAGGCGAGCGTGATCTGATGGGCAAACAGCTCATCATAGGCCAACCGCTGTCGGGCCGGATCGTCAGGCGACAAATCTGCGGTCGCCCCCGGCGCATGCACTTTTTCCAGCGCCTCATACCAATCCGGCCAGCCCTCGCGCGCTTTCAGCGGCGCGTCGATCCATTCCGGCAAATGCGGTGCCATCGCCACCGCCGACCGTGTCGCCTTCCACATCAGTTTCTGCGAAATCCCCGCATGAAGCGGATAAACCGGCTCATACGTCGGAATATCCGATGCCTCATCCGGCGGCAGCACATGATCAGGATGCACGATCTGCGCAATCCCATCGAAAATCTCAACTTTGCCTGACACCACGCGACGCTGACCAGTTGGCAACAAGCGCTGCAAATAATCCCCGCGCGCATGAAAGAACACCAGCTGAAATTCTGTCTGCGTATCAGTCACATGCACACGATACGGGCGACCCTTAGTGCGGGGCGGATAATGCGCGCCCACGGTCACCTGAACCGTCACGGTTACAGGGGGCACCACATCGCGAATGCTATCGCGGCGCTGCCGGTCCACGCCGGAATGCGGCAGGGTCATCAGCATATCGCGCGGCTTTGCAATTCCCGCCTGCTCAAGCGTCTGCGCTGTCTTCGGACCGATCCCATCCAGCGCCGTCAATGCGCCGAACAGCGGAAACAAAACCTCCGGACGGCCCGTCATGCGTCGCCGATCAGGGCCAGCCAGGCATCTTCATCCATGGTTTGGACGCCAAGCGCTTCTGCTTTGGTCGCCTTGGACCCGGCCCCCGGCCCTGCAATCAGGATATCCGTCTTGGCACTGACAGAGCCCGACACTTTCGCGCCCAGCGATTCCGCGCGCGCCTTCGCCTCGGCCCGTGTCATCTTTTCCAGCGTGCCGGTGAACACAACTGTCTTGCCTGCAACCGGGCTGTCGGTCGCCACCGCCTCTGCATCTTCGACCTGCAAATGGCCAACCAGCGCATCGATGGATGCACGCTCTGCCTCTTGCTGCATCGCAGTGATAACGGATGTGGCCATGACAGCGCCGACCCCGTCGATGCCAATCAAATCTTCCCAGATTTCGCCATCACCGACCGAGGCCCCGGTCATCGCGGCCTCGAACGCGGCCCATGATGTGTAGTGATTGGCCAATGTCGATGCAGCAGATTCGCCCACATGCCGAATGCCAAAGGAAAATATCAGCCGGTGCAGCGGGATTTTCCGTTTGTCATCAATCGCATCAAAGAGATTGTTCGCGCTTTTCTCGCCCCAGCCTTCGCGGTTCTTCAACTGCTGCATGCCGGTGCTATAGCGCTCGCGCAAAGTAAAGATATCGGCGGGCGTGCTGATCCAACCATCCGAATAGAATTGCTCGACCTGCTTCGCGCCCAGCCCTTCAATATCAAAGGCCGCACGCGACACGAAATGTTTCAGCTTTTCAACGGCCTGCGCAGGGCAAATCATACCACCCGCGCAGCGACGCACCGCATCGCCCTCTTCGCGGATCGCCTCTGATCCGCATTCGGGGCAAGTGACGGGAAACTGATAAGGCACCGCACCATCCGGCCGGCGACTTAAATCCACATCCTTGATTTTGGGGATCACGTCACCCGCACGGTAAACCTGCACCCAATCACCAATCTGAATATCACGGCCCTCGCGGATCGGCTGCCCATCTCCGTCACGGCCAGCGATGTAATCTTCGTTATGCAACGTCGCGTTCGAGACCACCACGCCACCCACCGTCACCGGCTTCAGCCGCGCCACCGGTGACAGCGCACCAGTACGGCCGACCTGAATGTCAATGGATTCCAATGTGGTCCAAGCCAGCTCTGCCGGGAATTTATGCGCCACCGCCCAGCGGGGTGTGGTCGAACGAAACCCCAAACGACGCTGTAATTCCAGATCGTCAACTTTGTAGACCACCCCGTCGATGTCATACCCCAGTGCGGCGCGCCGTTCCTCGATCATATGGTAATGGGCCAGCATCGCCGCAGGTCCATCGCAGGTGACCGTCAGGTCATTCGTGACAAAGCCCATCGCGGCCAATCGCGCGATAGCGCCCGATTGCGTGTCAGCCAACGGCGCGGACAACGCCCCCCAAGCATATGCGAAAAAGCGCAGCGGACGGGATTTCGTGATACCGGCATCCAACTGGCGCAACGAACCTGCCGCCGCATTGCGCGGATTGGCAAAGGTTTTCCCACCTGACGCCGTCTGACGTTTATTCAACGCGGCAAAATCGGCGTGGCTCATATAAACCTCGCCGCGCACCTCCAACACATCAGGCGCATCAGCGATTTGCTGTGGAATATCATCAATCGTGCGGGCATTTGCCGTGACATTCTCGCCCACCGCGCCATCACCACGGGTTGCGGCCTGCACTAATGTGCCCTGCTCATAACGCAGTGACAGCGACAGCCCGTCAATTTTGGGTTCCGCCGTATAGGTCAGCGGAGCCTCAGCCGCGAGCCCCAGATACTTTCGGATCCGCACGTCGAAATCGGCAACATCTGCATCCTCAAACGCGTTGCCTAGTGACAGCATCCGCACTGCATGCTGCACCTTACTAAAGCCTTCGGCAATTGCGCCGCCAATCTGCTCACTCGGGCTATCCGCGCGTTTCAGCTTTGGAAAGCGCGCCTCAATCTCAAGGTTACGGCGCTTCAAGGCGTCGTAATCGGCATCGCTGATATCGGGGGCATCATCGCGGTGGTAAGCGGTATTGGCACGGTTCAGCGCCATGGCCAGCCAATCAAGTTCAGCCACGGCTTGATCCTCTGACAGCGCGTTCACTGTCAGATGTCCCGTATCCGGATGCCCTGCGCTGATTGCCTTTTCCACGTCGATGCCCCAACAAAATCACCCACCGCCAGACCAGCGGTGGGTGCAATTCTTAGGGACCCCGATTAAGGACGTCCAGTACCGATGCGTGAAGATCCGTGAGTGGCAGCCAACAATGCCGGTCAGGCGCCGATGGCAATCTTCTCTGCATTCGTGACAGGTTCCGGATCGCGCAGCACATAGCCGCGGCCCCAGACCGTTTCGATATAATTGTCGCCATCTGTCGCTTCGCTAAGCTTCTTGCGTAGCTTACAGATAAAGACGTCGATGATCTTAAGCTCAGGTTCGTCCATGCCGCCATAAAGATGGTTCAGGAACATTTCTTTGGTCAATGTTGTGCCCTTACGCAGGCTCAGCAGTTCCAGCATCTGATATTCTTTTCCCGTCAGATGCACGGTACTGCCATTCACTTCGACCGTTTTCGCGTCAAGATTAACCGAAATCTGGCCTGTCTTGATGATCGATTGCGCATGCCCCTTTGAACGACGGATAATCGCATGGATACGCGCGACGAGTTCTTCGCGATGGAAAGGTTTGGTCAGATAATCATCTGCGCCGAAACCAAAACCTTTCAGTTTACTTTCTGTGCCATCGTCCCCCGAAAGGATTAAGATCGGCGTATCAATACGGCTCAGGCGCAATTGTCGCAGCACCTCATGCCCATTCATATCCGGCAGATTAAGATCCAGAAGGATCAGGTCGTAATCGTAAAGTTTAGCAAGGTCGATCCCTTCCTCTCCCAGGTCAGTCGCATAGACATTAAGATTGGCATGGGTCAGCATCAACTCGATGCTTTTCGACGTAGTAGGGTCATCTTCAACCAGCAAGACACGCATACGAGTTCTCCACTCTTTCTTCGGTGTCGTTAACCTAAACGGTCAAAGGTTAATCACCCGTTACCATACCATGAGATCATCGCATCTCTACCTAGGGTTGTCTATACCGTTGTAAAGCCGTCGCCTTTAATGCGGCCTCACCATATTGTGTAACAGCGGTCTCCCATTCCGCAAATTCTTCGTCCGATAAACCATAACGCTCCATCGCTTCATTTCGTGTGATTAAACCACAGGTGACAGCGCGCACCACTGCCGCTTTTCTTGAAGCAACCCAACGTCTTGTCTTCTCTCCAGGCAGGTCTGCCCTTGTCATGATTGTGCCGTCCGGCATGGTGACGGACCGTGGGCCCTCTACCTTACGCAGATACATCTCGCACCCCTTCTTCATTTCTCCTGCCAAAGTTATGAACAGGTCCTGTTTAATGAGAAGTGTAAGCCCGACTTGAGAGTATTTAGCATTTTCCTATATTTGGCTACGAACCTCGTGTAGCTGGAAAAACATGTCCCTTGATTCGCCCCTGAACTCGCTCGGCTTTGCCAAGCCGCCCGCGCAAACCCGCGTTGTCGTCGCCATGTCCGGCGGCGTCGACAGTTCCGTCGTTGCGGCGCAACTGGCCGAAGAAGGCTATGATGTGGTCGGCGTGACGCTACAGCTTTATGACCACGGCGCAGCGCTGGCCAAAAAAGGGGCCTGTTGTGCAGGCCGCGATATTCATGATGCGCGCCGCGTGGCCGAAGACATGGGCTTTCCTCATTATGTGCTGGATTACGAAAACACCTTCCGCGAAGCCGTGATCGACGAATTCGCCGACAGCTATCTGGCGGGGGCAACACCTGTCCCCTGTATTCGGTGTAATGAGCGGGTGAAATTCAAGGATCTGTTGGAAACGGCAAAGGACCTTGATGCGGATTGCATGGCCACCGGCCATTATATCCAGCGCAAACTGGGGGATGCCGGGGCGGAACTACACGCCGCCGCTGACGGTAACCGCGACCAAAGCTATTTCCTGTTTTCCACGACACAAGCGCAGCTGGACTACCTGCGTTTCCCGCTCGGGCACCTGAAATCCAAGGATGAAACCCGCGCTTTGGCCGCGAAATACGGGCTTGGCGTCGCCGACAAACCCGACAGCCAGGACATCTGTTTTGTGCCTAACGGCAACTACGCCGCCGTCATCGAAAAACTGCGCCCCGGCGCAGCTGATCCGGGCGATATCGTGGATACGGACGGCAATGTGCTTGGCACCCACAGGGGCGTGATCCACTACACAGTTGGGCAACGGCGCGGCTTGGGGATCGGCGGGCTAGCTGATCCGCTCTACGTGGTCAAACTGGATGTGGACAAACGGCACGTCATAGTCGGCCCGAAAGAAATGCTCGCAACCCGCCGGGTGCCTATCCGCGAGGTGAACTGGCTGGGCGATGATGGGTTCGCCGACATGAAGGAACGGCACATAATGGTGCGGGTCCGCTCAACACGCCCGCCCACTGACGCGATCTTGCGCCCCATCTCTGCGACCGAGGCAGAAGTAGAACTCGCGGTCGCCGAACAAGGTGTCTCACCCGGCCAAGCCTGCGTGTTCTACGACCCGGATAGCACACGGGTTCTTGGGGGGGGATGGATCTGGCGTGGTTGATGCACATGCCGGGTCATCCGGCCATTCACAAAAAAACTGACACAATAACAAAAATTTAATATCATTAGGTGAAATTTGTAATCGGTTTAAACTTCACTTTGCCTGTTCTTTTGTTCAGTTTCGCCAAAAAGCCGCAGAATTGTCTGAGTTTTTCAGGATATATACAGCGCAGCGAAAGGAAACTATCGATGCCAGCACGCCTAAGAAAACATAGCTCCGAAGACGCCGCCGACGCGTTCTACGGTCAAAGCGAAAGCAGCTTTGACGATCAGCTCCAGCAACTTGGCGCAATTGATCCGCGTCTTGTAGCCGCTTTCAAACGGACCAGAGACCGGTATTTGGAACAACAGCGCGATCAACGTCCGCGTCTAAACTGATCCGGACCGGCACCGCCCCCGAAAAATCACCCGATAACGCAACGCTGTGACCAAGATTGGCACAGCTTCTTTCGTTGTAACAGGTGCTGACAAACGCGTGTCCCCTCTGGCGGCCGCCCGCCGTTTTGGTGATCCTTCTTGTGAACCACAGGATGGAGCCGATAATGACCCTGACCCGACGCCACTTTCTGACCACCACCATGGCATTCACCGCCGTCAGCTTTCTGGCGGGCCACGCGCTTGCGGATACATCGTCCATCTACGCCGAAGATGGCGTTGCGCTCGGCGGCACCGATGTCGTCGCCTATTTCACCCAAGGACAGCCCGTCGCGGGCAGCGCCGAAATCACGCAGGAATGGCAAGGGGTAACATGGCGCTTTGCGTCAGCGGACAACAAAGCAGCCTTCGCCGCTGACCCTTCCCGCTATGCACCGCAATATGGCCGCTACTGCGCCTATGCGGTCAGCGAAGGCTACACAGCCTCCACCACCCCCGAAGCCTGGCGCATCGTCGATGACAAACTTTACCTGAATTATTCCATCGGCGTGCAGCAACGCTGGGCACAGGATATTCCGGGCCGGATCGCAGCCGCTGACGCCAATTGGCCGTCCCTGCGAGAATAACCCGCCCTTTGTGACCTCAACGCCAGCCCTCTCCGCAGGCGCAGGTGATCTGCAAAATTCGGCTGGCACTCATCCACGCTTGGGCTTAACTCTGCGGGTCATGATCTACGCAAATGCTTCAGACTGGCGCAACGCCCCGCAGAAACGTGTCCTTCTCTTCGCGATGTCAGGGCTGGGTAAAACCTATCTGTCCACCATGTTGCGTGATCAGGGCGACTGGTTTCACTATTCCATCGATTACCGGATCGGCACGCGGTATATGGGCGAGTTGATCGCCGACAACGCCAAACGCGAAGCGATGAAGGTCCCGTTCCTGCGTGACCTGCTGCGATCCAACTCGATCTATATCGGCTCGAACATTTCCTTTGACGATCTGCGACCCGTCTCATCCTATCTGGGCAAACCCGGCGACCCGGACCGGGGCGGGCTGGTATGGGATGAATACACGCGGCGGCAGGATCAGTTTCAGGCCGCCGAAATCGCGGCTTTGCACGACACAGCGCATTTCATCGACCGGGCGCAAGCACTCTATCAATATCCGCATTTCATCTGTGACACGGGCGGATCCATCTGCGAATGGGTGGATGTGAACGACCCCGACGACCCGATCATGACTGATCTTGCGTCAAAAACACTGATGGTCTGGATCAAGGGAACCCAAGAACACACAGCAGAGCTGATCCGACGGTTCGACCGGGAACCCAAACCGATGTCCTACGACCCGGTCTTCCTGAAGGCCACCTGGGACGCTTACCTGAATGAATTCAACGTCGTACCTGACAAAGTGAACCCAAATGACTTTATCCGCTGGGCCTTTGCCAAGGCGCTCGCCCACCGGCAGCCGCGCTATCAGGCGATGGCAGATCGCTGGGGGATCACCGTCCCGCAGGAAGCTGTAGAGCAGGTCAAAGACACGGAGGGCTTTGTTGGCATGATCGCCGACGCACTTGAGATGCGAGGGTAAGCCGCCTATCTGTTTCCTCTGTTATCAGGACCCGTTCCATGCCCATCAAATTACCCGCCGCCCTGCCCGCCTATGACGTCCTTTCCAAAGAAGGCGTCATGGTGCTGGATGAAGACACCGCATCACGTCAGGATATCCGCCCGCTGCGGATAGCGCTGCTGAACCTGATGCCAAAGAAAATCCAGACCGAAAACCAGTTCGCCCGGCTGATCGGGGCCACACCGCTGCAGATCGAACTCAGCCTGGTGCGTATGTCCGAACACCAGGCGCGCAACACCGCGCCTGCGCATATGGAAGAATTCTACCGACCTTTCAGTGAGGTCCGCGATGAAAAATTTGACGGGCTGATCATCACCGGCGCGCCAATCGAACATCTGCCATTCCACGATGTGACCTATTGGGATGAGCTGACACAGGTCTTCGACTGGACGCAGACACATGTGCATTCCACCTTTGGCGTCTGCTGGGGTGGGATGGCCATGATCAACTATTTTCACGGGGTGCAAAAACACCTGCTGGATCACAAAGCATTCGGCTGCTTCCGGCATCGGATCACTGACGCGGCCTCCCCTTATCTGCGCGGGTTTTCAGATGATTGCGTGATCCCCGTCAGCCGCTGGACCGAAATGCGGCAACCTGAAATCGACGCCGCACCGGGATTGAAAACCCTGATCACCAGCGACGCGGCCGGGCCTTGTCTGGTCGAAGACCCAAAACATCGGGCGCTCTATATCTTTAACCATTTCGAATATGACAGCGGCACGCTGAAACAAGAATACGACCGGGACATCGCCAGCGGCACCCCGATCAACGTCCCGATGAACTACTACCCCGATGACGATCCCGCGAGGGAGCCGCAGAACAGGTGGCGAAGCCACGCGCATCTTCTATATGGCAACTGGATCAACGCGATCTATCAGACAACGCCATTCGAGGTAGACCATATTGGCACGTAGCACATTCGCCCTGACCGCCCTCACATTCGGGCTGACCGCCGTCGTCGCCGGCTGCGCCAACTACCGCACCACGCGGGCCGAAGCGACCTATCCCCCCGTGGGTGACTTCGTCGAGGTCACGGGCGGACGGGTGCATTATGTGCAGAACGGGACCGGACCGCATCTGATCCTGCTGCATGGGGCGGGCGGGAACCTACGCGAATTCACCTTTGATCTGATGGACCGGCTAACCGACCGCTACACTGTGACCGCATTCGACCGACCCGGCATGGGCTACACAGACCGGGTGCCCGGCGTGCAGAAAGGTGCCACAGCCACCGAAGGTGACGGCCCGCTGGAACAGGCCGCCATGCTGCGCGAGGCCGCAACAACAATCGGCATTACCGATCCCATCGTCGCCGGACACAGCTTTGGCGGGATCGTGGCCTACGCATGGGCCGTGAATGGGCTGGACCGGGACGCAGATGTAAACGCTGCGGCATTGGTCTCGATTTCCGGGGTCACAATGCCTTGGCCCGGTGATTTGGGGGCGTATTACCGGGTGAACGGCAGCGCCTTTGGCGGTGCTGTGGCGGTGCCGCTGATTTCTGCGCTTGTCCCTGAAAGCTTGGTGCAGGACCGGATCGAAGCCACTTTCGCACCCCAACCCGCCCCCGAAGGCTACGCCGAACATATCGGGGCAAGGCTGACGCTGCGGCCTGAAAGTTTCCGCGCCAATATCCGGCAGGTAAACACACTGCGGCCCAAAGTGGTGGCCCTGTCTCAGCGCTACCCGGAACTGACGCTGCCGGTCGAAATCATCCACGGCACGGCAGATACGACCGTGCCCATCGACATCCACGCCGAAGAGGTGCTTAAAATCCTCCCCTCGGCCAATCTGACGCGGCTGGACGGGATCGGGCATATGCCGCATCACACCAATCCAGACGCGGTCATTGCAGCCATCGACCGGGCGGCAGCACGTTCCGGACAACGGTAAGCAATTCCGACACAGGAATTGCCTCCAAATCCTCGCTGAGGATTTGGCATCAGACTTTGTGACAAAGTCTGCCCCCAGCTGACGGATTGCGCCGCCCCCCGAAAACCCCATATACGATAGGCAGACGATCGGGAGAGTTTTCATGGATTTACCATTCGATGGCGGCATCAGCCGCTATTACAGCGATGTTGCACCCGACGATATCCGGGAGACTATCTCAAATGCAGGCAAATCCACCATCCTGAACCCCAGCTACCCCTATGACAAACGCTGGGATCGCAAAGAATACGAGGGTGCGCTCAAAGACCTTCAGATCGAACTGGTGCGCATGCAGGCTTGGGCGCGCGATACCGGACAGCGGATCGCCATCGTCTTCGAAGGACGCGACGCGGCTGGTAAGGGCGGCACAATCAAACGACTGCGCGAAAACCTTAACCCGCGTGGCGCGCGGTTGGTGGCACTTCAGAAACCAACCGACACCGAAGCCGCACAATGGTATTTTCAACGCTATATCGCCCACTTGCCGGCAAAGGGCGAAATCACGATCTTTGACCGCAGCTGGTACAATCGCGGCGTGGTCGAACATGTGTTCGATTTCTGCACCGCTGACCAGCGGGAGCGCTGGTTCGCTCAGGTTCCTGAATTCGAACAGATGCTCGCCCATGAAGGCATCAAGCTTTTCAAATTCTGGCTCAATGTGGGGCGCGCCACCCAGTTGAAACGGTTCCTAGACCGGGAAAAAGACCCGCTGAAACAGTGGAAACTCAGTTGGATTGATGTCGAAGGTCTGTCGCGCTGGGACGCTTATAGCGACGCCATCGGCGAAACGCTCAGCCGAACCCATACCGACGCCGCCCCCTGGACGATCATCCGATCTGATGACAAACGGCGCGCGCGCGTCCAGACGATCCGCAGCATCCTGACCCCGCTGGACTACGCCCGCAAGAACCCTGACGCCGTCGGCCCAATCGACCTGAAAATTGCAGGGGGCCCTGACCTCTGGCATGGCTAAACGTGGATATCATCACGGCAATCTGCGCGCGGCGCTGATCGACGGCTGTCTGCGGCTGATCGAAAAGCGCGGCCCGACCGGTTTCACCCTCTCCGAAGCCGCGCGCGAGGCGGGCGTCACCCCCGCTGCCGTCTATCGCCATTTCGAAGGACGCGAAGACCTGATCGCTGCCGCCGCCCATGAAGGCTATGAAATGTTCGGCGACCTGATGGAACACGCCTATGACAGCGGGCAGCCATCAGCGCTCTCCGCGTTCGAGGCAACAGGCCGGGCCTATCTCGCCTTTGCCAACAAATATCCCGGCCACTACATCGCTATGTTCGAAAGCGGTATTTCGATCCATAGGACACCCGAACTACATGCCGTCGCAACCCGCGCCATGGGCGTGCTGGAAAAGGCGGCCGAGGAGCTCAGCCAGCACATCCCGGCCGACAAACGTCCGCCGCCGCAGATGTTCTCGGCGCATATCTGGGCCATGTCGCACGGGGTTGTCGAACTTTTCGCCCGCTCCAGCCCCGGCACCAAAAGCCCCTTCCCGCCCGAAGACTTGCTGGAATCCGGGATCGGGATTTATCTGCGCGGCCTTGGGCTGATTGAACAGGATAGCTGACATGGATGGCACGCTCGCTGTAATATGGCTGATCACCAGCCTGACCGATATGGGGTTGAACGAATGCCCCATAGGCTGCACCCGGCTGCAAGACGCACCATCGCGCTTGTCGCTGCAAGCCGCCAATGTGATCTTTCAAGAGGACGAGATCGGGCAGGAAATCTACCTTGGCTATGATGCACCCTACCGCTACGGCCCGTTCCATGTGACCTATGGCGCGTCTGTCACCGACGACGGTGCCGCTTGGATCGGCGCAGGCGCGAAATGGACCACGCGCAACCTGTCGGACAAACCATTTTTCATCGAATCCTCTTTCATGCCCGGCCTCTATACGCAGGGCGACGGGCCAGACCTTGGCGGCGCATTGCATTTCCGGGCGGCCATCGGCGCGGGCTACGTCTTTGGCAACGGCGCGACGCTCACAGTTAGCTATGACCACCGGTCAAACGGCGACACGCAAGATATAAATCCGGGACTGGAAACGCTCGCCATACGCTATGCAATCTCACTGGATTAAGCGTCGGACCATCCCCGCGCAAAAATTTGCGATGATCCGCGAATAAAATTCTCGGCCCATGCGTAACCTTGTTACTGGGACCAATTGCTGGTCACACACAACCTGAACAAGGACAGCACATGTACGAAACAACATCAGCATACCAATACTTTGCGTTGCCCGCACAGGTCTGTGGCTAGCGGCACGCGGTACACGCACCAGTTCCCCTGAAATCGACTGGTCAGCCATTTCACCCAAATGCCTGAGCAGAAAAATCGCGCGAACGCTATCAGGCGTAGCCTCTTCAACATGGCAAAACGCCAAACAAACAAACAAACAAACAAACCAAAATCAAACGAAGTTAGGAAAACACAATGTCTATCAAATCAATCGCCTTCGCCGCCATCGCAGCTGCAACCGTTGCAACGACCTCCAGCGCCGCAGAGACAACTTTCAACGCCCCTTGGCGTCTTGAGGCGGGCACAGTGCTGAACCTGGGGCTGATCAGATCAGAAGGTGACGGCGTTGTCGAAGTCTATGACTTTCACACCGGCCAACAAGGCAGGCTGTTGGGCAGCACAAACCTCAACGCCGGGGCAAACAACCATGTTCGGGTCAACACAGGTGGCAAAACGAGCCGTAATGTTCTGGCCGTCGTTGTCGTAGGCGGTCAGGTCGTTGCGACCAAAGATTTTGTCGTGCGCTAAAGCGTTTCGGCTTTAGCCTGAGACATCACAGATCACCAATTGCGTTTGAGCCGCAGGCGATAGGCAGCGATTGGTGATTCAGGTAAAAATCGAAATGCGCTAACCTCAGCATCCTCCCTGTCAGAAGACCGGCGTCAGTCATGGCGCCGGTTTTCCTTTTGTCGCCTCAGCCAACGTCATGCGAACGAAAAATCCGCGAAGGGTTTCAACGCTGGCAGCGCGCTCTATTTCCGGGCGGTTTTCTACGATCACGGCCCAAACGGTGACACGCAGGACCTGAATTCGGGACTGAAAACGCTTGCCATGCGTTAGGCAATCAGGGTGACCGCCCTGCCGATGCACCGTTCATTATCCATCATCAACCGGCTGCCACAGCTCAATCGGATTTCCCTCCGGATCATGTATGCGGGCGAATGAACCGACGCCTTCCATCTCATCACGGCGACCGATCTCGATCCCCGCGGCCTCAAGCTGCGTGATCATTGCCGCGAGGTCGCGCACCCGGAAATTCAACATCCATTGCTGCTCCATTGACCCGAAATAATCCGTATCGACCGCGAATGGCGCAAAAACGGCCGGACCTTCCGCCTGCATCCAAGGCGCATCGTCAGGTCCCGCCGGAACCGGGTTCACACCAAGATGCGCGTCATACCACGCCGCCAGCGCCTTTGGATCTTTGGCGCGGAAAAAGAACCCGCCAATCGCTGCAACACGTTCCATCGAAACCTCCCTTGCAAGCAGCTGCTTCCGCAGGCTAGCCAATCTCACGCGCGGGATAAAACACAAATGCCCGCAAAAGTAGGCACCCGTTAACATTCGGCACCGCACGGTCCGTTACCCCTGCCAAACGGCAAAAGGGTCATATGCAAGTCCGACGTAAGTCCGACGCGATGCCGAACGCAAATTTCGGTGTTTTTACAACAGTTAACCTATCCTAATACAGGCGACGCTGAACGCCGCACAAAAGCGTTGCCCGTGCGGTCAGTTCAGCAAAACCAAAGACCGGGCATCCCAGACCACTCGTGTCCGCGCACCGACCTCCAGCACCGGGCGACCGATCACGTTTTTCATCGCGATATTCAGCGGCTTTTCGACCCCCGGAACACGCACATCGTAATAGGTCATATCGCCATAATAAACGACCTCATCCACCACGCCATCAATCACAGATTTCGTGGTCGTTTCGCCCGTAAACAGGATACTTAGCATCTCCGGGCGGATACCAACAACGGCCGGACCAACATTCACCGGCTCCGGCGACTGCTCCGCCGCAATCCGCACATCACCAAGACCTGCGACAGTCAGATCAATCTGCGCGCCGCTCGCCTGCACATCCGCCGATAAAAAGTTCATTTTCCCAATAAAATCAGCAACCTTACGATTTCGAGGCCGCTTATAAAGCGTCTCTGAATCCGCCAACTGCCCGATTTCACCCTCAAACATCACCGCGATCCGGTCGGACATGACCAGCGCCTCTTCTTGGTCATGGGTGACCAGAATAAAGGTGATCCCCACATGGCGTTGCAAGCGCATCAGCTCCACCTGCATCTGTTCGCGCATCTTCTTGTCCAGCGCTGAAAGGGGTTCATCAAGAAGCAGAACTTTTGGCTTCAAAATCAACGCTCTGGCAAGCGCCACACGCTGCCGCTGCCCACCGGATAGCGCATGGGCCGCGCGTTTGCCAAAACCGCCCAAGCCAACCATTTCCAGCGCCTCTTCCACAAGCTTGCGCTTTGCCGCCTTGTCCAGATCAGACCGCTTGCGCAGACCGAAGGCGACATTCTCTGCCACGCTCAAATGCGGAAAGATCGCGTAGGACTGAAACACCATATTCGTCGGGCGCAGGTGGGCCGCAACGCCCGCCATATCCTTATCACCAATGGCCACTAAGCCACTGGAAACATCCTCAAATCCGGCAATGGTGCGCAGCAATGTTGTCTTGCCACAGCCGGACGGCCCCAACAGGGAAAAGAACTCACCCTCGCCGATTTCCAGATCAATATCGCGCAAGGCGTGGTAATCGCCGTAGTGTTTGTTAACGCCTTTCAGCGTGATCAAAGGCTTCACAGAAACCCTCCGCTATCTTTCACCCCGGCACGGGCCATTCCGCGGCGGCGCAGGATTTCTGCAATTGTTAACAATAGGATGGACAGGGCCACAAGAATGGTCCCCAGTGCCATGACGACAGGCAGCGATGCAGGAAAGCGCAACAGACCCCAGATATAAACCGGCATCGTCGGGCTGGCCCCCGACAGAAAAAACGCGATGATAAATTCATCCAGACTGATGGTAAAAGCGATCAACATGGATGAAACGATCCCCGGCATGATCAGCGGCAATGTGACAGCACGAAACGCACCAAACCGGGTCTCTCCCAGATCCATCGCCGCCTCTTCCATCGACGGGTCAAGATTCTGAAACGCCCCATTCAGGATCGCAATACAGAACGGCGTGCAGATCAGCACATGCGCAGCGATAATCGTCCAGTTCGACAGGCCCCAGCCAAGCACCTGCACCACGACAATCAACAGCGATACCGCGACGATGATTTCCGGCAGCACAAGGGGCAGCATGATAAATCCCATGATGCCCGCCTTCATCGGAAAGCGATGCATCGCCCCGGCCCGCGCCGCGCAGATCCCCAGCAATGTGGAAAAAAGCGCCGTCATGACCGCGATGAACAGCGAATTGCCCACCGCCGTATGTAGCGCGCGATTGGTTAACAACGCGCTGAACCATTCCGTGGTAAATCCGCTTAACGGAAACGCGATGATCGTGGCGTCATTGAACGCAAAGATCGGCAGCAAAGCGATTGGTGCATAAAGAAAAATCAAATACGCGATGGCATAGGCACGCAATTTCATGACCGACCCCGCAACCAGCGCCGGTTCAGCAAAACAAAAACCAGTGAGATTGCGGTCACGCAAAGCATCGCCACCACCGCCAGCGCCGCACCGAGCGGCGCGTTATTCAATGCCAGAAACTGGGTCTGGATCATGTTCGCAATCAGCTTGCCCCCGGCCCCGCCCATCAGTTCCGGAGTGACATAATCACCGATCGTCGGGATAAAAACGATCAGCACCGCCGCCACAACACCGGGCATGGCCAATGGCAGGGTCACCCGGAAAAAGGTCATAAACCGGCTCTCGCCCAAATCCTGCGCAGCTTCAAGCAGCGACCGGTCAATCTTTTCCAATGCGACAAAGATCGGCAAAATGGCAAAGGGGGCGAATGCGTGCGCCAGCGTGATGATCACCGCATTGACGTTGTACAAAATAAAGGTCAGCGGCGCATCAATCAGACCGACATTGATCAGCCCGGTATTGATCACCCCATTATAACCCAGGATCACCTTCCACAGAAAAACGCGGATCAGGTAAGAGGTCCAAAAAGGGATCGTAATCAGAAACAGCCAAAGCGATTTTCGCTCTGGCCGCACATGAAAAGAGACGAAGTAAGCCATTGGAAATGCAAGTAAAACTGTAACAAGCGTGACGCAGCCCGACACATAAATCGACCGCTTCAAAAGCGCTGCGTAAATCGGTTTCTCGGCAATCTCTTGATAGTTGTTCAGCGTGAATGACATGTCGACAGTCATGAAATCCTGCGTCCAGAAACTGAACATCAGAACCGCACCCAGCGGCACCGCCAGCAGTGCCAGCGCATAGAAAAACGGCGGGCTGATCATCAGCAACCCGCCCCTCGCCTCTGCAGTGAATACTCCCTTCAACATGCTGCGATCTTCGCTAACGGATCGGAAAGTTCAATAACGAAGTCGCGCAAGGTGCATAATTTATGTCACCGTGATGAACTCTTAGGCATTCGCGTTGCCCCACAAGCGACTATGCCAGCCGCCCTTACTCTTTGGGCGGGCAATAGCTTTGCGCCTGAAACGCAATCGGCCACATGAAGTCCAGCGGCACAAACCCATCCCCCAGCGCCAGGGGTGGCTGGCTGGTGTTCGGGTTGGGTGCATTATACTCGGGCGTCAGCGCGCCTGTCGGCACGGTGAAGGGGAAATAGTCTCCGGTGTCGAGGTTGATCGACGCGGTCGCATGACAGGTGTGACAAGATGCATCGAAGGCCC
The DNA here is from genome assembly GCF_046640325.1 of Loktanella agnita. Taxonomy (NCBI): domain Bacteria; kingdom Pseudomonadati; phylum Pseudomonadota; class Alphaproteobacteria; order Rhodobacterales; family Roseobacteraceae; genus Loktanella; species Loktanella agnita. The sequence goes on from NZ_JBJMBF010000007.1 coordinate 58,364, forward strand.
GCCAATAGCGCGGCTGGGCCGTATTCGGCGTCCCTGCAAAATCCTCCATATCCGTATGGCCAAGGATCACCGGCTCCTCTCCGGTTCCGTCAACGGTAAAGCGGATTTGGGTACCGTTGGGTGCATAATTATTGAAGCCGAGCCCGGCAATCCCACCCCACTCAAGCAAGGCATCAATGTCCACCGGGTTGAGCGGCGCGCGTTGCGTGATGAAGTCATCCCGCACATGTTGGACACCGGTATTGTTGTTGAACTCGAAGGTCGTCCAGAACCAGCTTGGCGTTTCAGAATAGAACACCTCGTCGCCCTCGGGCGCCGGTGCCATCTTGGCCATGATGTGCAAGCCCCGAAACCAGTGTTCGCCCGATTCAAAATTAAAGGTCAGCGCCCCCTCTGGCGGGCCGGATGGCGGCACTTTCAGCCAGGATGCTTTCAACTCGATGGAACCGACCGGCAAGTCCACCGCATTCCCCGCCGCAATATACGAGATCACACCCGGGGTGCTATTCAGCCCAGAACCCGTGACGTAGTCATAGCTCAGCTGATTGCGGGTAACTTCTTCATTCGCCGCATCGGGTTCATGCACTGCAACATCACCTGCCAGCACTTTCTTTTCCGTGACCGGCACGATGTATTTGCGGTTATCGGCTGCAGCCTGAAGCGTAAATCCCGCCTCGCCCGACGGTAAAATCACATCGCGGTCCATAAAGGTGAAATTCGGACTGCAGGTGAACGTATCCGCATCCGTGGGCCAGGCCATCCAGACCGGCACGCTGTCGGTGTCAGAGACGCCCGCCTTATCCTCGATCAGCCGATTGACCCGGATGAAGAACAGCCAAGCGAGGAATTCGCGCTGCCGCAACGTGCCGTCAAAGGCCAAATCGGCGCAGTCGGCGGCGAAGGCCGCGTCGGATTTGTTCAACCAGTCATCGGTCATGCAGGCGCGCATCGGGTCTGTCGATTGGGCCGCAGCCGGGATAGCAAGCACCGTTGATAAAAGCGTCAAGGCCGTCAGAAAATGAGGATTTTGCACGATGTCACTCCTGCTCAGTTAAATAAAAATAAGGATCCATCGCATGCGTCAAACGATCCGCAGAATATATTCAGTGCCTAAGCGCTGCGCCGAATAGCGAATGTTGCAGCTTTGGAGTTTGAACGCGTCTTACAGGTTAATCTGTGACAAAAATCACTCTTTGGTCTATTTTTAATACATAAATCAATCTTAGGGTGTCCCGCGACACACAGATACAGGCCACCGAAAAATTATGGCCAGCTCACCTTCTCAAAAACAAAGGGCGGCCCAACCGGACCGCCCTTCTCAGTGCCATGTAGGCTGATCTTAACGCTTCGAGAACTGGAAGCTCCGGCGTGCTTTGCGCTTACCGTATTTTTTCCGCTCAACCACACGGCTGTCGCGTGTCAAGAAGCCCGCAGCTTTCAGGGCACCGCGCAGCGATGGATCATAAAGTTGCAGCGCCTTAGACACACCGTGCTTGACCGCGCCGGCTTGACCGGACAGGCCGCCGCCTTTGACGGTCGCGACGACGTCGAACTGACCTGTGACACCGGCAACCGAGAATGGCTGCGCGAGGATCATTTGCAGCACGGGGCGTGCAAAATAGGTGTTCATGTCCTTGCCGTTGACGGTCACTTTGCCGGAACCTGGCTTGATCCAGACGCGGGCAACCGCGTCTTTACGTTTGCCGGTGGCATAAGAGCGTCCCAACTCATCGCGGACAGGCTCGCGGGGGGCGGCCGTTTCCACGACAGCTTCGACGGTTTCAACGCCTTCAGCGACTTGGCCCAGCTCTTCGAGCGAATTGACTTGATCAGCCATTATGCAGTCCTCGTGTTCTTTTTGTTCATGGATTTTACATCCAGAACTTCGGGCTTCTGGGCTTCCATGCCGTGCTCTGCACCTGCAAAGACACGCAGATGGGTCATCTGCTGGCGGGACAGCTTGCCACCTGGCAGCATGCGCTGAACGGCTTTCATGATAACGCGCTCAGGATGCGCACCTTCAAGGATCTCAGCCTTGGTCTTGGACTTGATCCCGCCGGGGTGACCGGTGTGCCAGTAGTATTTTTCATCACGCTTGTTACCAGTCATCTGGATTTTCTCAGCGTTGATGACAATCACGTTGTCGCCCATATCCATGTGCGGCGTGAAGGACGGCTTGTGCTTGCCGCGCAAGCGCATTGCGATGATCGATGCAAGACGACCCAGAACAACGCCCTCGGCGTCGATCAGGATCCATTTCTTGTCGATATCCGCAGGTGTCGCGGTAAAGGTTTTCATGTCTCACCAATATCGTTGGGGTGGCACGCGGCCACTGTCATTCGGATTGCGCCGTTATAGAGGGGTGCAATTTGCAGTCAAGCGGCATGTGTTCTGATAAAATGTTTAAAAACAAGATGTTAAAAAATAGGTATTATTTTACCCCAAATTACAGCGCCAACCTTTCTGTCGGGTTTTCAAGCAAGACGGTCAATCGTTCGATTGCCTCGACAAAACTGTCATGCGGGATCAGCCCGTTGACGGCAATTCGGATCGCGTGGACGGCTCGCCCGTCACGCAGTGAAAAATCCTCGGCCGATTTGATCAGCACGCCAGAGCTTTCGGCTGCCTGACAAAATTCCCCGGCCCGCCAGCCTCTGGGCAGTTCCAACCACATAAAGGGCACGCTATCCGCATAGCGCAGTTTGTGGCCGTCCAATATCCGCGCCGCAGCGCTAACATCGGCATTGATCCGGGACTTGGTATGGTTGATCACCGCATCAATCTGCCCATGCTGCATCATCCCTGCATACAGGTCCGTCACGATCCGGGTAACGCCGAAAGAACTGAAGGTTGCCGTGCGCATCAGGGCGGCGGTCCAGCCCTCTGGCGCGACTGCAAATCCGATCCGCAGCGCCGCAGTGATGGATTTTGACGGCGATGTCAGATACCAGCCCAAATCCGGCAGCAGGGCGCGATAACTGGGGCCTACACGCTTTGTATTCATCAGACGGTAACAATCGTCGTCAATCACATGGACATTGTACCTTTTTGCGACCGCGGCGATTTCAACACGTCGCGCGGCAGTAGTCTGGATTGCTGTGGGGTTACTGACCTCGGCAGAGGTACAAAAGACCTGAATATCATAGTCCCGGATGGCGGCCTCTAGCGCGGATACCACCGGCCCCGCGTCATCCCAGGGGATTCCGACCACCTCTGCCCGGCAAAGAACAGCAGCGGAGCGGAAGCCACCATAGCTCAGCTCATCCACAGCGATCACCGGTGCCGGCCCCTGCAGGACGCTTTGCAGGATCATCAGGATCGCGCTTTGCCCGCCGTGGGATGTGACGATATCATCAAGGGTGAATGCACCGATCTGTTCTGCGTCCAACCGCGCCGCAAAGGCCTGCCGTGCGGGCAGATCAGTGTCGCGGGTTGGATAGCGCAGTAACATATCGGGCGCGACAGCATCGGCCAAATCATGCAGCACCTCGCGCATGATGGCCCCCTGCCCCACATCCGGCATTTTCGGGCTAAGCAGATGCGCCTGGCCGTCGCGCTCTAACACCGGATCAAAGAACGACGTGGTCGTGGGTAAGCTGCGGACAGGAACGGGCTTTTGTGCCGCGACAAAGGTGCCGCGCCCCACACCAGCGGTCAGATGCCCCTCTTCAATCAGCACACGGTAAGCGCGCGCCACGGTGCCCGGCGTCACGCCGATCTGATAGGCCAGATCGCGGACCGGGGGCAGCTTGTAACCTTCGGACAGATCGCCGGATGCGATGCGCGCGCGGATCGTGCGGGCAAGCGTTTCATATTTGGACCGCCCGTTTTGTTTCTCATCGGGTTGCCATATTGTATCAGGTACAATCATTTACTAGACCATCATGCATTTCAAATTGTATCCATTGTATGTCGCAATAAGCGACATTGTGTCAACACAATAGAAGGAGTTGTCCCATGTCACACGCGCTCCACCCTGCGCAAATTGCCGCTTTGAACAGTCAGACCCGCCTGCCCGTGCTGGCCGCTGTCGCTGTAGGTTTCGCTGTTGCCGTGGTTAAATGGGACACCCGCCGAAAAACCCGCCTGACCCTCGCGCATCTTACGGATTATCAGTTGAAAGACATTGGTCTGGATCGGCTTTCTGCGCATGCAGAAGCGTCCAAACCTTTCTGGCAGGGCTGACATCCTGCCTATCTTCCTGACTGGGCCGGTGAATTGCCGGCCCATTTTTTATCTCGGCGGTATCGAATAGGTTAATGACGCGCGGGCGACCGGCGCGGGGCTTCCTTCGCTGAACATCAGCACATCCCCCACCGCCAGAACGCGCCCCAGCTTCAGCAGCTTTGCTTCACAGATCATATCCGTATCGGCAGCCGGTTTGCGCATAAAGTCGATGGAACAATTCGTCGTCACCGCCAGCGCCACAGGCCCCAAGCGTGACAGGATCGCGAAATACATCCCCACGTCGGCCAGTGCGAACATGGTCGGCCCTGACACTGTGCCGCCGGGGCGCAAATGCTGCTCGGACACTTTCAGCCGAACCGTCACGCCATCTGCGGTCAGCGCTTCGACTTTGAAATCACTGCCGATCTGCGGGAATTGCGTGGCAATGAAATCTTCCAGTGCGGGAATGTCCATCTTCAGTTCCAAATCGCGCCTCCCTGTCTTACGCTCCGTTCAAATCAGCACGGGGGGCTTTGAATGACAATCCTGATCAGAGAAGACGCTGCGTCTGTTGCAACGCTGACGATGAACGCGCCTGAGCGGCTGAATGCCCTGTCGGATGCGATGCTGGCGGCGCTACAGCAGGCTTTTGACACGATCGCCAACGATCCCGAAATCCGGGTTATCATCTTGCGCGGCAATGGAAAGGCGTTCTGCGCGGGCCATGATCTGAAGGAAATGCAGGCCGGACGGCAGGCAAACGATGGCGGTGCGGCCTATTTTAAGGATTTGTTTGATCGCTGTTCTGCCCTGATGCAGCGCATCCAGTCCCTGCCCCAGCCAGTTATCGCGCAGGTTCACGGGATCGCCACCGCTGCGGGCTGCCAGTTGGTTGCCACCTGCGATATGGCCGTGGCCGCTGATGAAACCCGGTTCGGGGTGAACGGTGTGAATATCGGCCTGTTTTGCTCCACCCCGATGGTCGCCCTGTCCCGCAATATCGGGCGAAAAGCCGCGTTTGAGATGCTGACCACAGGGCGCTTTGCGAATGCGCGTGAAGCGCAGGAAATGGGGCTGATCAATTGGGCGGTCCATGCCGATGCGCTGGAACGCGAAACGATGCAATTGGCCGCGACAGTGGCCTCAAAACTGCCCGCGGCGGTGAAGGTCGGGAAAGAGGCATTTTACCAACAGGCACAGATGTCTGTGGCCGACGCCTACCGCTTCACCGGTGACGTGATGGTCCACAATATGCTGGACCGTGACACTGATGAGGGCGTCACGGCCTTTCTGGAAAAACGCACCCCAGACTGGTCTTAAAGCCCATAAATCCCGCCGAACTTTTGTTCCAGATAGCTGAGCAGCGGCGCTTCGTTGGGGGCCTGACCTGCGGCATGGGTGATGGTTTCAACAGGGGTGCGTAGCGCACCATACTGTTGCAGGTTTTCCCGCAGCCAACCCGTGGCCCGCAATGTGTCGCCGCGCGCCAGATCATCATCCAGATCCGGGATCGCCGCCCGCAGCGCCTCATGCAGACAGCCTGCATAAACGTTGCCAAGCGTATAGGTCGGGAAGTAGCCAAATAGCCCTTCGGACCAGTGCACATCCTGCAAAAGCCCGTTGGACGGCTTGTCTACCGCATAGCCGAAATCGGCCTTGAACCGATCATTCCAAGCGGCCTCCAGGTCGTTGACGGCAAGGTCGCCCGCCATCAACGCCCGTTCCACATCAAAGCGCAGAAGGACATGCAGGTTATATTGGACCTCGTCCGCCTCAGTCCGGATACAACCGTCGCTGACGCGGTTCACCGTGGCATAGAACGCATCCGCGTCCGGGATGCCGAAATCGCCAAAGGCATCCCGCATCTCAGTATAGAGCCAGCCGGTAAACGCCCGGCTGCGGCCCAGCTGGTTTTCATAAATCCTGCTTTGGCTTTCATGCACACCCATCGACACGCCGCGCCCAACCGGGGTCAAAAGATGTTTGTCATCAATACCTTGCTCATAAGCCGCATGGCCAACTTCGTGAATGGTGGAATAGAAACAGTTGAACGGATCAATCGGGTTGGTCCGCGTCGTGATCCGCACGTCAAGACCTGAACCCGACGAAAACGGATGCACGGCCTTATCCATCCGCCCGGTGGTCAGATCATATCCGAAAGCCGTGGCCAGCTTTGTCGAAAGCGCAAGCTGGATGGCTTCGTCAAAAGATCCGGTCAGCGCGGCAGGCGCAGGCCGGTCAAGGATCGCGGCACGCAGGTCGACCAGCCGGGGCCGCAGCGCGTTGAACATTGCTGACAGGCTGGCCCCTGTCGCGCCGGGTTCGTAATCATCCAGCAGCGCATCATAGGGATCGGCATCACCTGCAATCGCGGCGGCCTCTTCTTTGCGCAGGTCCACAACCTGTTGTAATATTGGCAGAAACGCCGCCACGTCTTCTTCTGCCCGTGATCGGGCCCAGATGCGATGGGCCAGCGATGTGGTCTTGGCCAGTTCCGCCGCCAGACGTGCGGGAACCTTGGCGGTACGCGCAAAGCTGCGCTTGATTTCACGTAGGTTGGCGGCTGCGATTTCATCCGTCGCTTCGGCTTTTTCCAACCAGTCGCCGATGCGCGGGTCAATCCGGCGAGCGTGCAGGATATGGGCCATTGCGGCATGCTCTTCAGCACGTTGTGCGGTCGCCCCTTCGGGCATCATCGCTTCCTGATCCCAGCCAAGGCGGCCCGCGACCTGCGCCAATGCCTCTGTCTCACGTTGGAAACTCATAAGATCTTGATATGCATTCATTTAATTAGCCTCTAACAGATTGTGAAATAGGATATTGCGCCAAAAACCGACCGCGCAGGATCATCGCCCACAGCATTACTGCCCCAAACTGGTGCAGGATCGCAACCTGCCATGGCGCCGAATAAATCACCGTGACGATGCCAAGGATGACCTGCACCAGCATCATCGCCATCATCATGTTGAACCCCGCCTGTGTCCGCCGATAGGCCGATTTGCGTGCCTTCAGCCAGACGAAAATACCGAATGCAAACAATAGGTAACCGGCCATTCTGTGCATGAATTGCACCAGTCCGGCATCTTCAAAAAAGTTTCGCCAAAGCGGCACAAGATCGAAAGGCTGCGGCGGTAGAAACCCACCGGCCATCAAGGGCCAATCAGGGTAAGCGCGGCCTGCGTCAATCCCTGCGACCAGCGCACCCAGCAGGATTTGAACAAACGCAAAGCCCGCCAACACATTGGAAAGGCGTATTAATCCGGGGTTGGCATCGCGACGGGCCTGCAACAGCTCTGCCTGGGTCCGCCCCAACCGGTAAAGATACCACGCGATAAACCCAAGGATCACAAAGGCCAGCCCAAGGTGGATTGCCAGACGATAGGAGGCCACATCAAGCATCCCATCCTCTAGCCCCGAAGAGACCATCCACCAGCCGATAGCCCCTTGTAGCCCACCCAATACGCCAATGAAAACCAGCCGCCCGGTCCAGCCATTAGGGATCTTTTTCGTGACCAGAAAACCAAGAAAGCCAACAGCCCAGACCAGCCCGATCACCCGGCCCAACTGCCGATGTCCCCATTCCCACCAATAGATATATTGGAACTCTGATAGGGTCATCCCTTTGTTCTGCAATTGATATTCCGGGATGGTGCGATATTTGTCGAACTCGGTTTCCCATGCGCCCGCCGACATGGGTGGCAACGCCCCTGTGACTGGTTTCCATTCGGTGATCGACAGCCCGCTATCGGTCAAACGGGTCAGTCCACCTACGGCAATCATGACGACAACCAGTGCGAAAAGCAGCATCAGCCAGCCCCGGATCAGCCCGCGCGCGCCCTGCCCGCCGCGGTCGATGCCGCCGGGGGCTGCGGCTTGTTTCGGGCTATCGCCCACCTCTTCAAAAATACTGCGCTTTTCGGGCATTTGCGGCTCCTTTTGGCTAGGGCGGAACCTAGGGCGGCACCGGGGCGGCTGCAAGCGTCAGGATGCCGCGAGGGGGCCGAAAATTGTGATCGGAAAACTATCGGACTTACATCGGACCAAGGCAGACGCTGGATTAACCAGATATTCAGACATGCGTGTTGTGCCGCGACCCTACGTGCCCCATAGTCCGGGGCAACGAAGCCATGCCAAAGGGTGCCATGTTCCATCTGATCACCGCCGCATGCCTTCTCATGCTTCCGCTCACCGCAAGCGCCGAGGATACGCTCCGCCACATGCTGCTCAGGGGGCAAACGGTGACACCGCTTGACCGGTTTCGCGAATGCGATCACTGCCCCGAAATGATCGTGATGCCGCTCGGGTCTTTCATGATGGGCGCAATTCCGGGGGAGTCGCGGAACCCTTTTGACATTTACGGAGAAAACGCCACGAGAGGCGTTCGGGACGTTAATGAGGTCAACATTATACCGAACGAGCACCCGCGTCACAGTGTTGAAATTGACATACCGTTTGCGATTGGGCGCAACGAGATAACCCATGCGGAGTGGATGCATTGTGTCGCTGATGGCGGATGCTCACATAATCCAGATCATCGCGCTCTAAGGCCCGACGGCTACGTGGCTCTCGGACCAACGCACCCGGTCGTTGATGTTTCCTACGTTGATGCGCTTGAATATGCGGCATGGCTGAACAGCCTCGTGGGTGCCGATGTCTATCGCCTGCCGACGGAAACGGAGTGGGAATATGCCGCCCGTGCCGGGACCGCGACGCGATTTGCACAAGGCGATGAATTGACGCCAGATCAGGCTAATTTCTCGCGTGCCTCGACCGAACATTTACGACAGCGTCAAAGACCCGAAGGCATGGCTGAGCTTGTGAACAGATGGCAGCCTGTGCCCGTCGATGAGCTTGATGCAGCAAATGCCTGGGGGGTGCGTCATATGTCCGGCAATGTTTCGGAGCACACGCAATCATGCTGGTCAGCTCAGCATCTTTCAGTGTCGCGCAGCAGCGCATACTTGGCAATCAGCAAGCCCTATCAGGAATGCGGGAAAACAGTCGCAAAAGGCGGCGCATACACAACCGCAATGGATGGGTTGCGACCTGCAAGACGAATTTCACCGGTTGAAGGGTATCGGCGATCCTTCCTTGGCTTTCGCCTTGTCCGCGTACTGACGCCAGCCGCCCCGTCCTGACCCACGATCCAGCCCGTAAGGTGGATCATGATCCACCTTACCCCCGTTCTTTCCAGCGCACCATCTGCCGCATGACCCCGTGCAGCATCTGCACGTCTGCCCGCGTCAGCGGCATCCGTGACCAGAGGTTGCGCAGGTTAAGCTTCATATTGGCGGCCTTATGCTCGGGATAGAAAAAACCGGCCTCTTCCATCCGCTCTTCATAGTGCTGGGACAATTTTTCGATCTCGATCTGTTCGGCCCAGTCGCCCACCGCATCCACGCGGGAAGACTCTGTCGGCACCGCCTCGCGCCGCCATTCATAGCCCAAAAGCAGCACACATTGCGCAAGGTTGAGCGAGGGGAAATCGGGGTTCACCGGGACAGAGATGATCGCGTTAGCCCGCGCGATATCGTCATTTTCCATACCTGCCCGTTCTGGCCCGAACATCACGGCGACCTTTTCGCCCGCAGCGATCCGGGCGCGCACGTCTTTCATTGCGGCCTCTGGCGTGAAAACCGGCTTGGTCAGATCGCGCGGTCGGGCGGTGGTGGCATAAACAAAGCTGCAATCGCTGATCGCGCCTGCGGTGTCGTCGCTTAGCTGCGCCTCATCCAGCAGTCGCCCCGCGCCGCTGGCCATCGCCACGGCTTTTTGATTGGGCCAGCCATCCCGTGGTGCCACGATCCGCATCCGGTCCAGCCCGAAATTCCACATCGCCCGCGCGGCGGCACCGATGTTTTCACCCATCTGGGGCCGGATCAGGACAATGGTGGGCTGCGGATTGGACTGTGGCATGCGGCTTCCTTTGTGAACGCGGCGCGTGATACGCTGCGCCTGACCACAAGGCAAGGAGCCGTCATGGCATATGATGAAGGGCACGCAGAACTGATGCGCGCTGAATTGGCCGATGTGCCGGGGATCAGCGAAAAGAAGATGTTTGGTGGGCTTTGCTTTCTGCACCACGGCCACATGGTCTGCGGTGTGCACGCCCGGGGCGGCATGGCTCGTGTGGGTAAAGCTGCTGAGCCCGAGGCGTTACAGATCGCCGGGATCAGCCCCTTGTCCTTTACCGGGCGCAAGATGGGCGGGATGGTCGATGTGTCAGAGGATGTTCTGGCGGATGACGCCCGCCGCGCACAGATTGTGCGGATGGCGCTGGCCTATGCGTCCTCTTTACCGCCGAAGCCATAGCCAAGCGCCGCAAACCCCGCTAAAACGCGCCGAACCGCCACCATAATACCGGAACGCCCAAAATGTCGGACGCCCAAGACGCCCCGCAGATTTATCTGATCACGCCGCCAGAATTCGACCTGTCCAGCTATCCCGATCAGCTGGCCCGCTGTCTGGATCAGGTGCCGGTCGCCTGTGTGCGCTTGGCCTTGGGCACCAAGGATGATGCCCGTATCGCCAAGGCCGCCGATGCCCTGCGCGAGGTAACCCATGCCCGCGATGTGGCGCTGGTGATCGACAGCCATATGTTGATGGTTGAACGTTTGGGGCTGGACGGTGTGCATCTGCAAGATGGCTCCCGCTCAGTCGCCAAGGTCCGCAAGGCGCTGGGGCCGGATGCGATTGTTGGCAGTTTCTGCGCCAATTCCCGCCATGATGGCATGACGGCGGGTGAGCAAAGCGCGGATTATGTCAGTTTTGGCCCGGTCGGTGTGACCCCCTTGGGCGATGGCCGTCAGGCAGAGCTGGAGCTGTTCGAATGGTGGTCCATGATGATCGAGGTGCCAGTGGTGGCCGAAGGTGCGCTATCGGTCGATCTGATCCGCAAATTGGCCCCGCATAGCGATTTCTTTGGTATCGGAGATGAGATTTGGGCCACGGATGATCCGGTTTCAGCGCTGGGCAGCCTGCATCAGGCCATGCTTGGCCAGGCCTGAGCGTACCGCCTCTTCCATTGCTTTTGCCAATGCCTTGCGATTGGCGAAATCGGTGATCCTGACCGGGTCGTGATAGATCACCGTGACCCCGCCCTGACGGGGGGCTGCGAAGATTCCCAGCAGGTTAGGCGCGAATTCCATATCACCCCACCAGCCGTAAAACCGCGGGTCGGCCCCTGCGGGCGCGTGATAGCAGACGCTGACCGCCTGCACGTGCAAATCAGCGGCCAAGGTTTCGTCAAAGAAGGCGGCAAAAAGCGTTGGCTTGAAAGGCAGCACCCGCTGCCCGTCGGTGGAGGTCCCTTCGGGAAAGAACAAAAGCTTGTGCCCTGCCGCCAGCCTTTCGCGGAACAGCGCGATCTGCGCTTTTGCGTCCCTTCGCTGTCGTTCGATAAAGACCGTACCTGTGGCGCGCGCCAGCCAGCCGATGCCGGGCCATGTTGCCACCTCTGCCTTTGAGACGAAATAGATCCGCTTGCGCAGGTTCAGCGCAAAGATGTCCAGCCAAGATGCGTGATTGGCGACCACGGCCCCGGCCCCGCGCATGGGTCGGCCAATACTGCGGTGCCGCATCCCCAGCAAAAGAAAAAACCCCCGGCAAACGAATTGGGTGATAAAGGGCGTGATCGGTCGTTGCAGCCCATAAAACGGCCGCTCGACCAGTCGCACAAGCAAAAGTACCGCCAGCCCGCCAAAGACCAGACCCGCGATGGGAACCCCCCGCAGCGCCACCCGCGCCCAACCCACGCGCGTAATCACTGGCGGGGCGGGTTCTTCGGTGCCGTACCAAATTTCAGCCATTGTCCGCACCCCGCGCGTAAATGCTGCGTTGCAGGGCGCTGATCGCGTCAGTGGTCAGGATCAGGCAGATATCAGTCGTGTTGAAAGCAGTGTCGATATAAGCGCCTTCACCCACCACAGCCCCTAACCGCAGATAGGCTTTGATCAGCGCGGGGGTGTCCCGCATGGCGGCCACCCGGTCGATTTGGTCAGGCGGGATCAGGTTCATTGCATGAGCGCCGGTTTTTTTGGCCTGCACCCGCAAATGCGCCGGGGCCAGATGCCGGTCGTGCATCAGGCTCAGCGGTCCAGCCATCGCCTGTACATCCGTCCCATGAAAGGAGGCCACGCCGAAGATCAGCCCGATGTCATGGGCTTTGACATAATCCGCGAGTGCACCCCAAAGATGCATCATTGCGGTGCCGCCCCGATACGCCGGATGCAGGCAGGACCGCCCCAGTTCAAGCAGCTTGTGATCGGTTTCACGCAAGCGCTGCAGGTCATATTCCGCCTCGCAATAGAACCCGCCGGCCTGCCGGGCGGTGTCTTCGGTCATTAACCGATAAGTGCCCACCACCTGATCACCGGGATCGCGGTGCATATCACGCAGCAACAGATGGCTGGCATGCGGGTCAAAATCATCGACTTCGCAGCCTTGCGCGTGGTTAACCAGCGGGCCACTCCCGCCCAATTCACGCACGAAAACATCATAACGCAAGCGTTGCGCCGCGCGCAGATCGGCAGCCGTTTCGGCCATGGTGACCGTAAAAGCAGGACTGTGACGGTGCATGGGCAAAACGGACCTTTTGGCGCTGCGTGGCTTTCTAGGCAGCCGGTAACCTTTTGGCAACCAATTGCCGTTTACCAATTTAGAATGCCAATTGACACGGCGACACTTACAACTACCTTCGGTTGCGTTGCTATTCTGCGTCGACCAGAAGGAGCATGACTTGGGACCCGTCAATGACCACCTTGCCCTGTTCGCGAAAGTTTACTGTGATTTTACCACCAATATTTGACTGCACCTGCCCGGTGCCCCATGCGGGGCAATCGGGATGGCGGACCAGAATTCCCGGCTCTAGGATCGCGTTCATATCAGACATTTCATTTTCCCCTTTACGGAGGTCACACCATGCGACCTGATCTTGCGTTCCTTGTCGGATCGCGCATCTGTCACGATCTTATCAGCCCGATTGGCGCCATCAGCAATGGTGTTGAACTTTTGTCCCTGACCGACGGCGACACCGGCGCAGAGATGGAGCTGATCAATCAAAGCGTCCAGAATGCCAATGCCCGCATCCGCTATTTCCGCATCGCCTTTGGTGCGGCGGGCCCGCAGCAACCGATTGGCCGGTCAGAGGTTCTTTCGATCCTGACGGCCATCGCCAAGGGTGGGCGCTTTACCTATTACTGGCAAATCGAGGGCGACCAAGAGCGTCGCTTGGTGCGCTGTGCCTTGCTGATCCTGCAATGCTTTGAAACCGCCCTGCCGCTGGGCGGCGATTTGCAGATCAACGCTGACGGCGATGCCTGGGTGCTGACCGCCGAAGGCCCCCGGATCACCATCAATGACGATCTTTGGGGCAGCGTGAAACGTCCCGGCAATGATTTTGCCCATAGTGCCGCTCAGGTGCAATTTGCGCTATTGCCCGATGTGATCGCAGAAGCAGGGCGCACCCTGCATCTGGATATCACGTCTGACCGGATCACAGCTCGGTTTTAGTCCCGCACCGCCCCGTTGCCGGTGACCAGATATTTGAAACTGGTCAGCTGTTCTGCCCCCACGGGCCCACGGGCGTGCAGTTTTCCGGTCGCGATCCCGATCTCTGCCCCCATGCCAAACTCGCCCCCATCCGCAAACTGGGTGGAGGCGTTGCGCATCAGGATCGCGCTGTCGAGTTGCGCAAAGAAATGCGCCGCGGCCTGATCATCAGCGGTGACGATCGCGTCGGTGTGGTTGGACCCGTAGCTTCGGATATGGTTAATCGCCGCATCCACCCCATCCACAAGCTTTGCAGCACAGATCATGTCAAGAAATTCATGGCCGAAATCATCCGGCTGCGCCTTGACCGTACCCGGCACCTTGGCCAGATCGCCATCTGCGCGCACCTCGACCCCGGCTTGCAATAGTGCCTCGACCAGCATCGGGCCGTGCTGGGTATAAAAGCGCCAGTCAATCAGTAGGCATTCCATCGCGCCGCAAATCCCGGTGCGCCGGGTCTTGGCGTTCAGCACGATTTCAAGGGCCATCGCAGGATCAGCCGTCGCCCCCACATAGATATGGCAAATGCCTTCGAGATGGGCAAAGACCGGCACGCGGGCTTCACGTTGCACCAATCCCACCAGCCCTTTGCCGCCACGCGGCACGATCACGTCGATATGGTCAGTCGCCTGCAACATCGCGGTGACGGCAGCGCGGTCGCGGGTGGGGACAAGCTGGATCGCCTCGGGCGGCAGTCCCGCCTGTTTTAGCCCTGTTTGCAAACACTTATGGATCGCAGTTGCGGAATGAAAGCTTTCTGATCCACCACGCAAAATCACCGCATTGCCCGATTGCAGACACAGTGCGCCGGCATCCGCCGTCACATTGGGGCGGCTTTCGTAGATCACACCGATCACACCGATAGGGGTACGCACACGCCGGATGTTCAGGCCGGTGGGCATATCCCATTCGGTGATCACTGCGCCCACAGGATCATGCTGGGCAGCGACATTACGCAGCCCTTCGGCCATGGCGCGCACGCGGGGTTCATCCAGGATCAGCCGGTCCATCATCGCGGGGCTAAGCCCCTTTTCTTCGGCGAACACCTGATCTTCAGCGTTGGCGTCGATGATCGCGGAGCGGTTTTCCCAGATCGCATCGGCAGCCCCGATCAGGGCGGCATATTTGCGTTCGGACCCGGCCGTGGCCAGTGTCGCGGCAGCGGCGCGGGCGTTGGCGCCAATCTGCGCCATCATTGGCCCAATTGTATCGTGATCGTTCATGTTGTTCCCCTAAAGCACCATATCGTCGCGATGAACCAATGCCGCGCGGCCTTCATAGCCCAGAATGGCGGCAATGTCTGTACTGTGGTGGCCGATGATCTGGCGGGTTTCGGCGCTGGTATAGCGGATCAGACCCTGCCCCAGTTGCGCACCATCCGGCCCGGTAATGGCGACCAGATCACCCCGGCCAAAGGTCCCGGTGATCGCGCGCACCCCGGCGGGCAACAGGCTTTTGCCACGGGTCAGGGCAGCGCATGCGCCGTCATCCAATGTCAGCGTGCCGCGCGGTTTCATCGCCGCAATCCAGCGTTTGCGCGCCTGTTGCGGATCAGTTTGCGCGGTAAACCACGTGGTGCGCGCGCCGTCTTCCAACGCCGCCAGCGGGTTGGCCCCAGTGCCAAGCGCGATGGCCATGGCACAGCCGCCATCGGTCGCGATCCGTGCGGCCATCAATTTCGTGACCATGCCGCCCTTTGACAAGGCCGATCCGACATCGCCCGCCATCGCCGCGATTTCTGGCGTGATTTTATCAATGATCGGAAGGTGTTGCGCGTCGCTATCAACGCGCGGATTGGCAGTATAAAGCCCGTCCACATCGGAGAGCAACACCAGTTGGTCCGCCCCGATTGTGACCGCGACTTGGGCCGCCAGCCGGTCATTATCGCCATAGCGGATTTCATCGGTCGCAATCGTGTCGTTTTCATTCACGATGGGCGTGACGCCCAGCGACAGCAGCGTTTCCATTGTGGCGCGGCTGTTCAGATAGCGCCGCCGGTCCTGAGAGTCTTCAAGCGTGACAAGCACTTGTCCGGTGACAATGCCATGGGGGGCGAGCGCTTCTTCATAGGCCCGTGCAAGGCGAATTTGACCCACGGCTGCCGCCGCTTGCGATTGCTCCAGCGCAAGCGCTGTGCGCGGCAACCCCAGCACCCCGCGCCCCAGCGCAATCGAGCCAGAGGACACAAGGGTCACATCCGTGTCCCGCGCCCTGATCCGCGCCACATCAGCCGCCAGCGAGGTCAGCCAGTCCTGTCGCAATGCGCCTGTGTCGGCGTCAACCAGTAAGGCCGAGCCGATTTTGACGACAAGCCGTTTCGCGTCGCTCAGGGCTGCCATTGCGTGTCTTCTTCTGCGTCCTCCGCTGCTTTGCGTTGGCGCAGCCGGTTATCGTCGATCTTTGCGCGCAGTGCCCGCAGCACGTCCGGGATGCCTTCACGGCTGACCCCTGACATCAGCATGACAGGACCATCACAGACGGCTTCGATCTCTTCCTTCAGGAACGCGCGCTCTTCATCATCCAGCGCGTCGATTTTGTTGAGCACGGTGATACGCGGTTTTTCGGCAAGCGCGCCGCCGTACGCTTCGAGTTCTTCGATAATCGTCGTGTAGTCACCCGCCGGATCACCGGAGGTGCCGTCAATCAGATGCAGCAGCACGGCGCAGCGTTCCACGTGGCCAAGGAAGGTATCGCCCAGCCCCCGCCCTTCGGACGCGCCGGCGATCAGGCCGGGAATGTCGGCGACGACGAATTCGACCTCGTCAATGCCGACCACCCCCAGATTGGGGATCAGCGTGGTGAACGGGTAATCGGCGACCTTGGGGCGCGCATTCGATGTGGCGGCAAGGAACGTCGATTTTCCCGCGTTCGGCATCCCCAGCAGACCCACATCGGCGATCAGTTTCAGCCGCAGCCAGATCGTGCGTTCAATCGCCTCTTGCCCTGGGTTTGAGCGGCGCGGTGCCTGATTGGTGGCGGTTTTAAAGCGCAGATTGCCCCAACCGCCATTGCCACCTTTGGCGATGATGATCTTTTGGCCAACTTCGGTCAGATCAGCGATGACGGTTTCTTCGTCCTCATCCAGAATTTCAGTTCCTACAGGCACGCGCAGCACCTTGTCGTCACCATCCTTGCCGGTGCGCTGGCTACCCATGCCGTGTTGACCGTTCTGCGCAAAGAAATGCTGCTGGTAGCGGAAATCAATGAGGGTGTTCAGCCCTTCAACCGCCTCGACCACCACATCGCCGCCTTTGCCGCCGTCACCGCCATCGGGGCCGCCATATTCGATGAATTTCTCGCGCCGGAACGACACACAGCCGCCGCCACCGCCACCGGACCGGATATAGACCTTCGCAAGATCGAGGAATTTCATAGCTTTTGGCTTTCTGGCTGTTTGACGGCTGCGATAGCTTAATCTGCCTGCACTCTCAAGCTATCCCGGTCACGGCGGGTCAGGCGCCAGTAATGCGTGATGACAGGATAACCCCGCGCTTTGCTACGCTCATAGCCTGTGCGCCAATGGCGAAAGCCAAGTTTACCCAGCAGATGGGCCGAACCGGGATTATCGCCCCAAGTGGAGGCATTGATTTCTGCGCAGCCATCTTTGTCGAATGCGTGATCGCACGCATGACGGGCCGCGCGCGAGACGATCCCGCGCCCGTGAAAATCCGGGTGCAACACATAGCCAATTTCCGCATTGGTGACGCCGACCATCCCGATCACCCGGTCGTTTTGGCAGATCCCCCAAACAAACCCATTCCCTGCAAACGCTTTGCAGCGGCTTTTGGTAAAGGCGGGATCAGCGGGCCACGGCCAGCCGCCTAACTGCCGGACAACCGACCAATGCGACATGATTTCATGCAGGTCATTCAGATCGTCTGGGACAATATTGCGATAGGTGATTTCAGTCATTTGGGCGCGCATCCCAATCGGCGCGGGTCAGTTCCATACGCCGTGCCGGCATATCTGCGCCGCTCGCCAGGCAAGGCAGCATGTGATCGCCAACATCGCGAAAACCCAGCTTTGTCAGAACGTTACAGGATGCTGTGTTGCCCACCATATAGCTAGACCGTAGAATTTTTGTGTCACTCGTCGTGAAGTGGTGGGCGATGACGGCCTGCCCGGCCTCTGTCGCGATGCCCTGCCCCCAAGCCTGCTGCGCCAACCAATAACCAAAGGTATCCAGACCGATCATGCCGCGAAAGCTGTCATCCTGCCAGATCGCCCAAGCGTTCACCCGCCCTTGCGCGACTTCGCCAATGAACCAGTCTGCGTCCGACACGGCATAGGGATATGGGACGCTGCTGAGCCATTTGCTGATCGCGAAATTATTCAACGATGCGGCAATGACAGCGGCATCCTGCGCGATGGGTGCGTGCAGGGTTAACCGTGGCGTCCGCAAGTCCGGGACAGTCATTTTTCCGTTTTGAGCGTGTATGTCCATGTTGGCACCGTCGCAGCGCGGGCGACCGAGAATGCCTCTGCATCGCCCAGATAATCAAAGCCGCAATTCGTCAGAACACGGGCCGAACCGGGGTTGTCCTGAAACACCTCGGCGAAAATGCGATCCGCCTTATGCGGGTTGGCCGCGATCAGGGCGCCCACGGCTTCGGTCGCAAAACCGGTGTTCCAGAAGGCAGGCGCAATCCAAAAGAAGATTTCGGACTGGTCACGTTCAATCCATTCGAGGCTGATCAGCCCCAAGGCTTCGGCATGGCCATGGCCTGACCCGTCAATGACCCAGATATCTTCGACCCGACCAGATTGGCTGGCGCGTTCGATCATCGCCTCGACCGTGCCGGGCGGGAGCGGATGCGGGATCGCGCGGGTGCCACGTGCCACACGGTCATCAGCCGCATACATCGCAATCAGACCAGCATCTGACTTGCGGCATGGGCGCATGATAAACCGATCTGCGGTGATCGTGTCCTGCACTGTGATATCCTCGTGTCTCATCGCTTCCCTCCTCGAAACGTGCCCATCTGCTGTCGGGTACTTTCATTCACTATTTAAAACGCATCGCCTTCTTAAGAAGGGTCCTGCGCGAACATAATATGTGGGCACTGTGGCCGTTGCCTGTGTGCGGGCGCTATGCCGCCAAGGCGCATGCTGTTGTTATTGCTGGGCCATAACCGGACCCATAAGGCACAATCTTATCAACCACATCCGCAAGGCTAAAATGTGACAATGAGCGGCGAAGCTTCGCCACTTGCGGACCAGATAAGGGCCATTTCGCCGGCCAGATATTGCCAGCCTGCACGGCATGGTGCCTGATCCGAGATCCTTACAAATCGTTGTCATTGTCTTCATCCAGTCTATCGCTTTGTACTGACGCCCCGAATATGGGGATGGCGGACCGGGCTCTTTTAAAAAATAAAAAGGGGACCGGCCTGAAAGCCGATCCCCAAAAATGTCAGTGCCTGGGTTCTCGGCTTATTCTGCTGCCTCGGCGAGCGGGAGCACAGAAATAAAGGTGCGCCCCTTCAGGCCTTTGTGGAATTGTACATTCCCTTCGACAGTTGCAAAAATCGTATGATCCTTGCCCATGCCGACGCCCATGCCCGGCCACATCTTGGTGCCGCGCTGACGCATGATGATATTGCCGGGAATCACAACTTCGCCGCCGAATTTTTTCACGCCAAGGCGACGACCAGCTGAGTCGCGCCCGTTACGGGATGAACCGCCTGCTTTTTTATGTGCCATTTGGTCTCTCCTTAGCCTTTAGTCAGTTCTTGGGCCTGTGCGATCCAGCCTTCACGCTCGATCCGGCCTTTGAAAGACAGTTTCTCGTCCATATCAGCAACGTCCGCATCGGTCCATGCTGCGATCTGGGCGAATGTCGTCACGCCAGCTTCGTGCAGCTTTTTCTCGAGCGCGGGGCCAACACCTGACAGTTGTTTCAGGTCATCGCCGCCTTCAGCCTTTTTCGGGGCTGCTTTTGGTGCGGCAGCTTTGGGGGCTGCGTCTGCTTTCTTCGGGGCGGCTTTCTTTGCCGCAGGCTTTGCAGCCGGGGTGGCGACAACGCCAGCGCCGGATACAGCCGCCATTACGCCGGATTTATCCGCACCTTTTTCAAGGATGTCGGCAATCCGCACCAGCGTCAATTGCTGGCGATGACCCTTCTTGCGCTGCGAGCCGTGCTTCCGGCGACGCTTGACGAAGTTGATGGTCTTTTCGCCTTTGATCTGGTCGATCACTTCGGCTTGCACGCCAGCGCCTTCGACCAAAGGTGCACCCACAGTGGAGCCGACCATCAGAATCTCGTTGAATTGAACTTTGTCGCCAGCATTTGCTGCCAGCTTTTCGACGCGCAGAACGTCACCGGATGTGACCTTATACTGCTTGCCGCCGGTTTTGAGAACCGCAAACATATGTTTTTCCTTCGTTTTCCGCGTCTCTGAGGCCCCGGATGAACCGGCGTTTGGTACCTGTGGACTGCGCGCCCGCTGGGCGTAATTTCGCAATAGTCCCAGCAAAACCCTTGCTGAGATGGCGGCTTATGTGACCAATGGCCCTGTAAGTCAAGCCAAAAGAAGGTGGAAAACCCCATGCGCAGTACCCTGATCGCCCTCATCCTGCTGACCGCCTGCACGCAGGAGCCCAGCCATATCGGCAATCCGCTGATGCTGCCGGTCAGCGGCGTATCCACAGCCATCGGCAATGCTGTTTATAACAAGCGGCGTGGGCAAGTGGAACTGATCGTGAAAGCGAATTTCGACGGCATCCGCAATGATATCCGCGCAGGCGGTGGCCCGATCCTGACCAAGGCAATGAATGCGGCCCGCATTCCCGCGGATGAGCGGCCAGCGCGCATCACCCAGTTGCAGGGTGATATGGGGCTTTATGCAGGCAACCCCGGCGCACTGGTCACGGCCTTGATGGTCTATGGGGGCTAGCCGCCCCCTGCCCTTACAGCAGCAGAACGGAATCCCGCGCGGCGACTAGGTTCCAGAACGCCCGCGATTTGGCCACATCATCGGCCAACGCCTGCGGCATCCCACGCGCGATCATGCGCTGGTACAATGTTTCGGGATAGCCCGGCGTGATCGAGGGCACGCTGACCATAGGATTGATATCTGCCGGACGCGCCCGCGCTTCTTCGGGGCAATTAGCGGTCATACTGCCCTTCGCACTTTGTCCGTCCTGCGCAAGCTTTTGTTCAGCCGCAAAATAGATCGCGCATTCCGCCAGAACGAGCGTTTCCTGGCGTGGATCATCCAGCGGCAATGCGGGATCGGCACCGATGGCAGGGGCCTGATCACAGGCTGCAATTAGACTGGTGCAAAACACCGTGCTCAGAACTGTTCGGGCAAGGGACACTGCATTTTCCTTCGTTGTGATCTTTTGCGCGCAGCATACGCCGATCAGATCGAAAGCCAACCCGTCCTATAGCTCTTGACTGACCATGAAACGTGACGAGGCCAGCCCAAGCGCCCGCGAGAGATCGTCGAACATATCGTTGAACGATGTGAACAGCGCATCATTCAAGTCCTGCCCTGCGTCGGTTTTGGAAAAAGCAGTGTAGATTTCAAGGTCATCATCCGAAAGCGGCTGATAGGCCATCAGCAGGAACGCATAGATCCATTCAGTCGTGCTGACCCTGATCTGCCCCTCCTGCCCCCAAACCTGCTGCAACGCCGTTTCAGAGGTCACGCCCCCTTGCATCGCACCACCGTCAAGCATCCCCATAAAGAATGCATAATTGGAATTGAGCGCCCCGACGACATTGGATTCAATCAGATCATTCGCCTCTACCAGATCGCGGACCAGTTGAAAGCGCGGGGTCTCATCCACCATCGCCACGGCGGCTGCCTCTTTGCTGGCCGCATCGGTGGCATCATCCAGCAGGGCCCGGCGCGCGGCGACCTCGAGTGTAATGACCGTTTGGCCGGGCGCGGAGGTGAAGAAATCCAGCATCGTGTCGATATCATCGCCCTCCAGCCCCGCACCAAAAGTTGCGCGGACGGTCTCTGTCATCCTGTCGACATCGTAAATATCCGACACCACCGCCGACCAGCGCCGGGGCGGCTGCCCGCCAAACAGGTCCTCCGCCATGGCATCACCATAAACGAGCCCCTCTTCACGCATGATCTGTAACATTTCAGGCAGCGCGAGCGCGGTGAACAGCGCGTCCAGTTTTTCGTTTTCACTTTGCTGCGCCAGAACAGGTGCCGCAAACAGGCTGAGTGAGAACGCCACTAAAGTGGCAGCAAGACGGCGCATGGGGGCATTCCTTGTCTGGGTCATGGGCCAAGCGTAGGGACGACGCACCACTTTTCCAAGACCTTGCGGCGGGATGCAGTATTTGAGCGGATTTCCGGATTACCCCTTGCAGCGTACCATGTCTCGCACTAGGACAGCGCCACCCCCCGCGGAGAGGTGCCGGAGTGGTCGAACGGGGCGGTCTCGAAAACCGTTGTGGGTGCAAGCCCACCCAGGGTTCGAATCCCTGTCTCTCCGCCATACGCCTTGATATCATTTGATAAATTCCCCGCTAGGGATTTCTATTGCCGATGTAGTGACAGTTTTCGCGCGGTGGTTTCAGGGTGCCCGCATGCATGCCGGCCCGTTATGATCGCAAAAACGTGATAGGGACAGACATGGCAACACGCGACGAACTCTATGCAAAATTCGGGATAACCGCCGAAGCCGCGCAGCTTTTCGAAACAGAATTGGGAACGCTGTTGCTTTCGGTTAGCGCGATAGAAAACGGCTGGCATGTGAAGCCCGACCGGGTGAACGCCCGAAAGGCACTTGACCAAATCGAAGCACATACGCTTGGACGGTTGCTTGGTGTTCTTAAGGACAAAGTTTCTTTCGATGAACATTTAGCGGAACGTTTTGCTTCGGCCCTGAAGGCGCGGAACCGCCTAAACCACGGCTTCTATGAACGGCACAACTTCAAGATACAGACCGACGAAGGCCGCGACGCTATGATTGCCGACTTGGAAGAACTTCACGAAGAACTTTTTCAGGTTTGGCGCATCGCTTCGGGCCTAACTGCGGCAATGGCCGAACTTGTGACGAAGCTTCGAAGCGACACCTCAATAGATCACTAAGCCATTGGCTCGCACCTCGACATGTTCCCCTTTTGTGCTACTATGAAGTAATGATTCTACTAATTTAGGGACCGATAAGAATGGCTATATTCTCCGTTACATACGACTTGATTAAGAATAAGGACTACGCTGCACTCATTGGTGCACTTGAAGACCTTGATACGGTGAAAGTTCAGCTTTCGCAGTGGTTACTTTCGGCGGATAATACCACGATGGAAGTTAAGGATCACTTGGCCCAATATGTTGACGACGACGACAAGCTAATGGTTATCGAGTTTTCGAAACGTCCACAGTTTACAAAAGCGATCAAAGGGACGAAAGATTGGCTAAACAAGCACTTTTGAATTGCGATAAAAAAAGCCCCGGCGCTTCGCAGCAAACGGGGTAGTTGGTCCCAAATTGGCCCTTGGGATTTCAGAAACAGCTTTCAGGCATGCCCACAATCAAGCGGTCGGTGTCGAGATCAACGCCCGCAGAAACAGCCGCTTGGCGCAAGGTCTGGCCGTCTGCGACACTCACCACCCGACTGGCCGGGAAAAGCGGTTGTACCCACAAGATATCTCACTGTCTGCAGAGGCTTTGATCTATTAAGAAAGAAACCTAAGTCCAAGGAATATTCCTCAGAGCACTCAATAGCAGCACAACATGTTCCAAAGATCACAGATGACCGCTCTGGCCGGGTGCTTTAAACGGACATTGCCATAAAAAAGAACGTTCGCGCGCAAATGGCTTCAGTCGACAGCCCTTTGTTTAACTTGCCGAAACCGGCCAGCCTTCAAAAGGTTTGATTTCTTTCAGCACAAAGTTACTGCTCATCGCCTTTATGCCTGGCAGCCGCCGAATTTGTGTCATCGAAAATTCCGCATATTCGTCAAGGTTTCGACAAACCACTTGAAGCAAAAAATCCGCGCCTCCACCAACCGAAAAGCAACTGACCACTTGAGGAAAGGACGCAACTGCCTTTTCAAAAGCTGCGGCCTCTGCTTCCGAATGCGTGTCGATCTGAACCAGAACAAATACGAGGACACCCAATCCAAGCCTATTTCTGTCAATGGTCGCGCGATACCCTTGAATGAACCCATTGTCTTCAAGCCGACGGGTGCGTCGCCAGCAAGGCGAGGTCGACATACCCGTTCGTTCAGCAATTTCCGAATTGCTCAACTTGCCGTCGGACTGGAGGGCATCCAAAATCCTCCGATCGGCGGCGTCCAGGTCTTGAACAGTCATAGACACGATGCATCCCCTCTCAGAAATTTCTTACCTCTCATAAAGAAATATAGAAATACTTGCACCATCTTTCACCCAAAAGTCAGATAAAACCGCAAAGAAAAACCTTCTGATGCGAATTAATCTACCGACACAGAGAC
The DNA here is from genome assembly GCF_046640325.1 of Loktanella agnita. Classification (NCBI taxonomy): domain Bacteria; kingdom Pseudomonadati; phylum Pseudomonadota; class Alphaproteobacteria; order Rhodobacterales; family Roseobacteraceae; genus Loktanella; species Loktanella agnita. Next base: position 82,506 of record NZ_JBJMBF010000007.1, read on the forward strand.
AACCATATTTCCGAAATTTGAGGCAACCATGAAGACGTTCGAAAAACCAAATCCGGACTGGCAGCTTGCAGAGGTTAACATCGCTTGTTTGAAAAAACCTGCGGGCGACCCGCTCGTTGCGCCATTTGTTGATGCCATCGACAAGGTAAACGCTATCGCGGATCGGATGGACGGTTTTGTATGGCGGTACACAGATGCCTCAGGAAATGCGACGGACACAAGCGTCGACGTCGATGAACGTATCATTTTCAATACGTCGATCTGGCAAGATTTACCCAGTCTTGAAAGATTTGTCTGGGGTACAGTCCACATGAGCTTCTTCAGGCGCAGAAAAGAGTGGTTTAACGTGATGGAGAAGATGCATTTCGCCATGTGGTGGGTTCCGCAAGGGACAACAATTACACCACAGGACGCGATGGAGCGTCTTGCGTATTTCAATAATAATGGCGCAACCGAAAGAGCGTTTGATTGGGCACATGCACCTGACATCGGGCGCTGGAAAAACAATGACAGCCGCTGACTTTTAGCCGGAACATTCCGCATCCCGCGGCAGCGAACACAAGAGGCTCAAATGATACCTCTGCCCCCTATGCCACCTCGCACAAACACCCCAGCAATCGCGCCTGAACCAAACCTGCCCCCAGCGACGCCCTTCCCGATGGGCCGGAACCAACATGGCTGCGCGACGACATCAACGGTGACGCTCTGGAAACTGTGCAAGATGAATAAGCGCCGCGACACAATAAGTCGCAAACGGGCGCTTTGCGGGACGAAGTGAGATTTCGCTGCGGATACGCCAAGGGCGGCTTTTAATTCGCTGACGTGATGGAGGGCATCATATTCTCGCGCTAGCAATAGCTACTATCAGTTAGAAAAACTCTCATTGATAAGCGATACCTTGATATGCATGGTGGCTTTCAAAACCTGTAATTTCTGCGGCCTTAAGCGCTTGCATCAATGGGCCAGCGCAGATGTATCGGGGATGACCTGTATTGGGCAGTGTTTCATTCCAGAACACACAATCACCCGTCATGCTTGCATTGACGACCATACCACCGCTGTTCATCGTGAGTGTCATTGTCCCGTTTGAATGCAATCCCACACGCATCCCAGATGATTGTTCTAGGGCATAAGGCCGAAGGATTTTTGCTGTCAGTATAGAATATGTGTTTGGAGCAACAGAGGTTTGGCCCGCCTCATCAGCAACACAATTGATATCAACGAATGTACAGTCACGGGCGGCATGGGCCTCAAATACGGCTCTGGCCCGTGCGGAAACGATCAACAGCCGCTCCATTTCCCACACATCTGGAAGAGTTTCATTCGTTGGTACGCGTATTTCTACGGGGGTATCAGACGTACCCGTTCGATCAGGGTTCCGCACAACGCCGCCAAAATGCTGTGCCGTCATCGTCAGAACGTGCCAACTGTCACCCGTTTCAACCGAAACGTCTTTCGCAATAGCAGGTGCACGGGGTGCAATAGTGCCTGTGTCATTGGATTCGATCAGATTGACCTTGTAACACGGTCCAAAACCCGTGATCTTTTCAGCGACAATACCATCCATGATGTCGTCGGAACAGTAGGTAAAACCGACCGAGGCAGCATTGCACGGCGGGGCACGGTGGTGCATGGCACCACTCCAGAATTGAAGCCCTTCCACAGACTGCCGATATGCATAAAGCTGCGGCGCTCCCTCGCTTGGGTCCTTGTCCCAAGTCACGTGGCTATTATAGACCCATAGCAGGTTGGACCGATCCTCTAAGATAACATCGGCGAATTGCTGAAACACCATTAAATACCAGTTGCCCGCGCACTGCCTGCCGGGCGCGAACTCCAAATTAACCTTTTGAAATCGGACTGCGTTTTCGGCGCGATGCATCACAAGATCATAGACACGTTGTGAAACAAACCAGCTATTGTTGGGGCCAACCAAAGCATCGGGCAATGGCCCATCGAAATCTCGGTCACGTTTCCCGTCGGGGTCCTGCGCAATAACTGTCATCACTTGAGGAAGGACAATTTCCGCGGACACTGTTGCCGGGTTTCGTGTCAGCGGAAGGTATCTATCCGTGACAGGCGGGCCTGCGAGGTCCCCCTTGTTGAAAGCTTGATAGGCGTCGATGTTGGGCCATTTGCTTGAAAGCCCCAAAGCGACAGAAACCCTGTGCTGCCCATTAGTTTGCGGGGCAAGGATCAGCCAAGTCAAATGTAAGCTCTGAGTATAAAGGTTTTCATATTCTTATCATTCACTTGGGCTCATCCTTCAACATCTTCTAGTTTTAATCTTCCGAATAATAACCATTGAGCGCAATGCCGAACTTCGGAAGAAAGGGCCCAAACCAGACCTCTGACCACCACTTACGCCTGCTCGCACAGCACCCCAGCAGTTGCGATCTGAAACACACCGGCCCCCAACCACATCTTCCACGGACCGGCCACAATCAACCGGACTGCGCGACGGCATCAACGGCGTCGCAGTGCTGTGTGCAACAATAGTCGCGTCGCATTTCGACAGCGATATCCCTCTCACCGTATTTACGACGGAAGCAGACACATGATCGCACGGTGGCTTAACTGCGCATCTGGGCCGAGTGTGGTCCGACGCTTGTCCGACGCAAATCCGATAGGTTTCCGACCGGGCCATCACCCATAAAAACATGCGTTAACCATTGATTCGCCACGCAACGGCCGTTTGGACCGTACGGTGGGGGGCGGGCAACGCCCAAAGCGCGTGACAGGATCGGCCATTATGCCTATAATCTGCGACATAAGAGACGATAAACGTCTCGTCACAGGTATAAGGCGGATCAGATGAAGAGCAGCATTTCACGGCGCGGCTTCGCGCTTGGCGTATTTTCTTCGACAACATTGGCAGCATGCGGCAACGGGATCGGGGGTCCGGGCGCGGCGACCATCGACGCGCGGGTCGATAGCACGTTGAATTTTATGTATGAAAACTACACCGGCACCCGCGATCTGAGCGAGCGCGCCGCAGGTATGCTGGTCATGCCATTGGTGACAGAGGTCGGGTTGGGCCTCGGCGGCTCTTACGGGCGGGGCGCATTGCGGATCGGACAGTCGACCGTCGATTACTATTCTGCCGCCTCTGGCAGCGCGGGTCTGCAAATCGGTGCACAGCAATACAGCCATGTGCTGTTTTTCATGACACAATCGGCCCTGTTGGAATTCCGGCAATCCCCCGGCTGGGCCGCCGGTGCCGATGTGGAATATGCCGTCAGCGACCAAGGCCAGATGCTGCGCGCGGAAACCACAACTTCGCTCTCACCCGTCATCGCTGTCGTCTTCGCGCAGACCGGGCTACGGCTGGGTGCCACACTGGAAGGCACAAAATATACGCGGATCATTCCGTAAGCATTGCGACGAAAATATCGCGGTGAGACCGGGTGACCGGTCCCCGCCACACCAGCTTGCGGAACCTCCACGACAACCCCAGACGGTGCAGAGCAGATGATCCCAATCCTGATCCTTGCGGCCGGTTCGTCCAGCCGGATGCGCGGTAAGGACAAGCTGCTGGAAAAGCTGAACAATCAGCCCGTGTTGCGGCGTCAGGCGCAGCGCGCCATCGCCACGGGCGCGCAAGTATTTATCGCCTTGCCCGACGCAGATCATCCGCGCGCAGCGGTCATTACTGACCTTGACGTGACCCCGCTGATCACGCCTGACGCGACCGAGGGCATGTCTGGCACCATGCGCAACGCCATTGCCCAATTGCCCCCCTGCCCGGCATTTATGATCCTGCTTGCCGATCTGGTCGCACTTGATACGGCGGACCTGCGGACCGTGCTACATGCCCATGACACGCACCCTGATCATCTGATCTGGCGGGGTACAACCGAAGACGGCCAGCCCGGCCACCCGATCATTTTCGACAGCAGCCTGCGACCTGCATTTGCAAAACTGACCGGTGACAGTGGCGGCGCGGCAATCGTGAAAGCGCAGCCAGCGCAGACCCGGCTTGTAAGGCTGCCCGGGCAGCGCGCCTTGCTTGACCTTGATACGCCCGAAGATTGGGCGGACTGGCGTGCGTCTATAGCATTTAACGAAATACCTGAGACATGAGCTATCTGCTAACGCCTTGAAATCTATGATTTCAGGCGGCGTTCGCTGATTCAGGCTTTTCGCATAACACTTTAACTAAGCACCAGAGACGTTTCGCTCCGCTTCAACGTCTTGCGGGCCGCGCGATAGTTCTTGCGCCCTTCTTTCGTCGCAAGTTCGGGGAATAGCTTGAACAGCTCGCCGCGTTGCACATTATCAACGCCCTGCAACGAATAATCCCCGGGTTGAAAGGATTCAGTCCAAGCGCCGTTTGACAGAACAACCTCATGATTTTCGCACATGAAATGGATATAGGTGACATTGGGCACACGGATGGTCGCCACGCCCTTCATCTTGGTCATGTCCTTGGCCGTAATCAGGACTTCGCTTTCCTCAAAATAAAGCTGCGCCATCTCAGACACACGCAGGACGCGGTGGTTAGGCGAGACGAGCATGTCGTGTTCCGGCAGACCGTGCCCCAATGCACCGGCCCGGATCAGCACAGGGCATAGCCCCGGCAAGACGTCCAGATCGCCCGCACTCATCCTGCGGGATCCGGCCCAGGTGATCGTCTGAATGCCATTGTCGCGGGTCAGCACCCGATCGCCGGGCCCCAGTGTTTCGACCGGGACTTCGCCCTGCGGGGTCGCGATTCTGACGCCCGGTGTAAAACAAGGGATGATTTTCTCAATATCCCGAAAGGTCGCGCTGTGGCCGTTGCGATAGGTAACGATATCCGGGTCGTAGCTGACCGCGCTGACATCTGCGCCCGTCAGGTCGAGCACGTCAATCTCTGCCACATGTGTAGGCAAGTCGTGCACAGGCGCATCGCAATCCGACGTTTTGCGGCTGCCTGTATTCACGTCTGATTTATCGTTCTCAGAGACTGACATCAGATGATGTCCTCGCGTTGATAAGACCTGTTACAAATAGCTGACGAAAAATTCGTCACAACTCGCCAAATACGGCCCCACCCATACCCGCGTCGTATACTTCAGCTTGAAAGAAGGAAAAGCTGGCCGGTTTTCGTGGCGTATTTATACCACCTGAAACCTTAACCAATCGACCCACTCTCACCACCTACCTTTGGTTTGGGCAATACATCTCTGTCTTGCAACATAAATCCAGCGTTTTTTACTAAAAGGTGATATTTACGCAAGGGAATGAGACAATCTGAAGGGGTCTCCGTCGCTTTGGCAGCGTAGGTGGGTCAAGACCCACCTTACGACACGCAATGTCACAAATAGAAGAACACGGCCAATGCTGTGGCGAAAATTGGCAGGCTCATCGGCATGATGTTCTTTGCCAGAACATGCCATTTGCTCTCCTCGGATCCGATCAAGTTGCGCAAAAAGAGCACCAGAACCACGCCGACAAACAGCGATGCGATAAAGACAACCAGTGCCATCACAGCCTTGGACAGCGGAATGAACAACGCAAGCCCGGTCATCAGTTTGACGGCTCCTGCCCCAAACCCCGCAAAGGCGAACAACAGCAGCCCGCCGATGAACACCCCCGCCGCCAGCGCCATTTGCCAAGCAAGCGCAGACCGGTCTTCGGCCATCGCCGCGACGATGATGAACAGCAAAAATGGCAGTAAAGTCAGCCAGTTCGGGATTTTCCCCGTCCGCAGTTCAAGCACAAAGGCGACAAACAGCACGGCGCACAGCGCATAGGGAATATACTCTAGGATCATCCGGATATATCTTTCTCAACCGCCCCCGGCGGCCCTTATGACAGATGGTCGCGGCTCAGGATACCCCGTTCTGTTGCAGATAGCCGACCAGTGCGGCAGTTGAGCCATCCTTGCCGTCTGTCCCCTCGTGCCCTTCCACAACGGGCTGCAATGCGGTGGCCAATTCCTTGCCCAGTTCCACGCCCCATTGATCATAGGAATTGATCCCCAGCACCACACCTTCAACAAAAACGCGGTGTTCATAAAGCGCGATGATCTGCCCCAGCATAAAGGGGTCAAGCTGCGGATAGGCAATCGTGACCGACGGGCGATTGCCAGGAAACACGCGATGTTTCGCCTGCCGCTCCAGCTCTGCACCGCTGAACTTGTCGGCGATCTTGACCCGCGCTTCGTCCAGCGTGCGGCCACGCATCAGCGCCTCTGACTGGGCAAGGCAATTGGCCACAAGCAGTTGGTGCTGATGATGCAGATCATCCTCATGCCCACGCGCGGCGACCAGAAACTCGCATGGGATCACGCGGGTGCCTTGGTGGATCAACTGATAAAATGCGTGCTGGCCGTTTGTCCCCGGCTCCCCCCAGACAACCGGCCCGGACTGCACATCCAGACCGGCACCATCCATGCACACGCCCTTGCCGTTGCTCTCCATCTCCAACTGCTGAAGATAGGCCGGCAAGCGGCTGAGAAGGTTATCATAAGGCAGCACGGCACGGGTCGCATAACCGCAAACCTGATTGTGCCAGATGCCCACCAGCGCCAGCAGCGCAGGCAGGTTTTCATCCCATTTGGCATTGCGGAAATGCGTATCCATCGCCTGACCGCCACGCAGAAACGCGCGAAAGGCCTGCGGGCCAATGGCGATCATCAGCGACAGGCCAATCGGCCCCCAGAGCGAATAGCGACCGCCCACCCAGTCTTCGAAACCAAAGACACGGGACGTGTCGATCCCGAAATCCGCGGTCTTGTCCTGCGCAGTGGACAGCGCCGCAAACTGCGCGCCGGTGTCTGTCACCGTGTCGCCCATCCATGCCTGCGCCGTGCGGGCATTGGTCATCGTCTCAATCGTTGTAAAGGTCTTAGAGGCCACGATCACCAGCGTTGTCGCCGGATCACATTGGCGCAGCACGCCCGCAATATCCGCCGGGTCCACATTGCTCACGAAATGGCAGCGCGGGCCATCATGATACGGTGCAAGCGCCTTTACCGCCATGGCTGGGCCCAGATCAGAGCCGCCAATGCCTATGTTCACCACATCGGTGATTTTGCCGCCCTGCCCGGCGAATGTGCCGTCGCGCACAGCATCGGCAAAACCTTCCATACGGGACAATGTGTCCAGCACGCCGGGCATTACATCGCGCTGCTCGACCAGCACCGGATCGCCGTCGAGGTTGCGCAGCGCCGTATGCAGCACCGCGCGGCCTTCGGTTTCATTGATCGCCTGCCCTGCAAACATCTGATCGCGCTTGGCCGCGACCTCGGCCACATTCAGCAGATCAAACAACAGCGCGCGGCCTTCTGCATCAATATTGGTCTTGGCGTAGTCGAACAGCATGTCACCCGCCTGGGCCGAAAAATCGGCGGCGCGATCTGCGTCCAGCATCGTTTCGAACCGGCGGTCCGCCACTTTCGCGTGATGCGCTTTCAGCTTGCCCCACATAGCTTAGCTCTCCGCCCAATGTACCGTGGTGCCGGGCAGGATCGCTGCCACAGGCGCCTCTTGCGGTGTCAAATGCCGCGCCCGTTCCAGCGCCGCGCGCTTTTCGCCGCCGACAATCACCAGATGCCGGCTCATCGCATCGCGAAGCACTTTGGCAGACAATGTGATACGCGGCTCTGGCGCGCCCGGTGCGCGCATCGCCAACAGCGTGTCATCACCATTCAACGCGCGGTCCAGCTGATCGGCCCCCGGAAAGATCGAGGCCGTGTGCATATCCGCCCCCATCCCCAAAAGCATAACAGAAACAGGTAGTTCCGGGGTCAACGTCTTTGACAATGCGCCCAGCTTCTCTTCTGGCTCCCGCGCGTCAGCGTAAAGTGGCACATAGACCGCCTCTGCCGCCTTGTTGACCAGCAGCCGTTCTTTCAGCAGGCGCGTGTTCGACCGGTCAGAGCTTTCAGGCACCCAGCGTTCATCGGTCAGCATCACATGCACGCGCGACCAATCAAGATCCACATCGCAAAGCTGATCGAAAATCGGCCCCGGCGTTGTTCCGCCCGGCACCGCAAAGGACGCATGATCATGCGTCAGCAGGCAGTTCTTCAGTTCACTTGCCAGCGTGTCGGCAAGGTCCATCATCATCATCTCGGAATCCGGATACTCGACTATCTTCATCGCCAGCCCTCTATTGTGTTGTCGTTATCTGTTGCCTGCCACGGCGCGCATCAGCCTTTGATTTCGCGCCAGCGACGCCCATCGCGATGGAGCAGCATCATCGCATCTTCGGGCCCGGCAGAGCCCGCATCATACAGCTTGGGCACATCATTGCGCGCCTCCCACGCATTGATCAACGGATCGGTCCAAGCCCATGCGGCCTCGACCTCATCACCGCGCATGAACAGGGTCTGATTGCCCCGGATCACATCCATGATCAGCCGCTCATAGGCATCGGTGACCTCATGATCATCCGCGCCAAGCGCCTCGGCAAAGGTCATGTCCAGCGGCACATCAATCAGACGCATCCCACCCGGCCCCGGCTCTTTGATCGTAACCTGCAAATCCATGCCTTCATTCGGTTGCAACCGGATCGACAGGATATTGCGGTGGCGCGCTTCGTCTTCTTCAAAAATACTGTGGCCCAAGTCCTTGAAAACCACAGCAATTTCAGAAGAGCGCGCCTTCATCCGCTTCCCAGTACGCAAATAGAACGGCACGCCTGCCCACCGCCAGTTGGCGATATGGCAGCGCATCGCGATAAAGCTTTCGGTAAAGCTGCGCGGGTTTTCCACATCAGCACGATAGCCCTGACCATCGCGACCCGCATCATATTGCCCACGTACGATGTGATGGTGATCAATGGGCTGCAACGCCCTGATAACCTTTAGCTTTTCATCACGGACGGAATCCGCGCCAAATTGGCTCGGCGGTTCCATCGCGATCAGGCACAAAAGCTGCATCAGGTGGTTTTGCACCATATCGCGCATCGCGCCGGATTTGTCGTAATAGGCACCACGTCCGCCCACGCCGACCGTCTCAGCCACCGTAATCTGGATATGATCGACGTAGTGATTATTCCAAAGCGGCTCGAACAGCACATTGCCAAAGCGCACGGCCATCAGGTTCTGCACCGTTTCCTTGCCCAGGTAATGGTCGATCCGGTAGATCTGACTTTCATCGAAATGAGCAGCCAGCGTCGCGTTCAGCGCGCGGGCACTTTCCAGATCACGACCAAACGGCTTTTCAACCACGATCCGGCTGTCGGAGGTTGCAATTTTATTGCTATGCAGCCGCTCGGCCAGATCGCCAAAAAGCGACGGTGCGACGGAAAAGTAAAACGCCTGCACCACATCATGACGTACCAATGCGGCCAGTTCGGCCCAGCCGCCCTCGCCTTTGGCATCAATGGCGACGTAATCAAGGCATGCAAGAAAAGCCTGCAAGCCCTTCTTGTCCTTGGATTCTTCACCACCAAACTCGGCGACAGCATCAGCAATCATCTCGCGATAGCCATCGCTGTCCATCTCAGAGCGGGCCGCCCCGATAATCCGTGAGCCCTCTGGCATTTGCCCCGAAAGGAACCGCCGGAACAGACCGGGCAGGATTTTGCGACGGGCCAGATCGCCGGTGCCGCCAAAAATAACAAGGTCAAAAGTATCGACCGGAATGACGCGAGAGACCATGATTTACTCCGCACTCTGGATGTTTGCGTTAGCGCTAACGCTTCCTAACGCGACCAACGCGCCAAGTCTAGCACAGGAACGACCAATAGCGATTGACGAAATCCCTGAAACATCGTGTATCATCTAACGCGCCCGCGATTTGGGATCTAAGGCAACGTCAGTGGATACAGATTTTCGGTAACGCTTTAGGCCTCCAGTTCCGCATCCCAATACAGGAAATCCACCCAACTGTCATGCAGGTGATTGGGGGGAAACTTGCGACCAACATTGTGCAACTGTTCCGGCGCAGGCTGACGCGGCGGTTTACGCAGGCTCATCCCGCTGCGATGCAATGACCGCGATCCTTTGCGCAGATTGCAGGGCGAACAGGCGGCAACAACATTTTCCCAGCTGGTCACGCCGCCCGCCGCGCGTGGCACCACATGGTCAAAGGTCAGGTCCCCTTTGGCCCCGCAATATTGGCAGGCGAATTCGTCGCGCAGGAACAGGTTGAACCGGGTGAAGGCCACCCGCTTTTGCGGTTTCACGTAATCCTTGAGCACGACCACCGAAGGAATACGAATCTCTGTTGAGGGGCTGCGCACCACCTCTTCATATTCGCTGACGATATCCACCCGGTCCAACCAAGCCGCTTTGATCGCTTCCTGCCAAGGCCAAAGCGACAATGGATAATAGGACAAAGGCCGAAAATCCGCGTTCAAAACAAGCGCTGGAAAGTGCTTGAGCGCACCGGGAGCGCGGACGAAATCGGTTCGAAATTCTGTTTGCGTCATATCTCACATCCCACACGACCAAGGTGCGGGAACTGTGCAAACGCGGCGTTCCCGCAGTCCTCTTAAGTGGGACTATATATCGCGTCAGAAATGTGACAACCCCCATGATATGTGGCAAAATATTTGCGATCAGAGCAAAATATTTTCAAACGATCTTCAGGCTGTCCAGCGCAGCTTGTCGTTGCCGCGTGTGTTTCACCCGCGAAATAACCTGCTTGCCGCTGTCGAGGAGCGCCTCAACATCGCGCGTCCCGCCCGATGGGACCATCCCCACTGACACACCAGCCATGATGAACCCATCATCTGTCTGCACATGCAGGCCCTGCCCTAGTATTTCTTGGATTTCGCGCCCGATTTGCGTCGGCGCGCCGGGCAGGTAAATCACAAACCCGGCCCCCGCGACGCGCCCGATAAGATCGCAACGCCGGGTGAGTTCACGGCACCGCAACGCCATCGCCCGTGCAAGACGATCGCCGGTTGCGCGGCCGTATCGATCCGTGAGCGCACCGAAATCGTCGATATCGGCAATCAGCAACACGCCAGCCTGTGATAGCGCGCGGGACAGTTGCGGCCGAAAGCTGGCCCGCTTTGGCAAACCCGTCACCGGATCAAGCTGACTGATTCGAAGTGCGCGCGATTTGGCATGTTTGATCTTGATCCCGCTCCACAGCAGCAACATGCAGATCGGTGACCCAAAGATGACCAGCTTTTGCAGAACATCCGCAAATGACCCACTAATCGGCACGCGTATCGCGGGAAAAACCGCGACGGCCACCAGAAAACCGAACGCGATAAGGCCGCCAAGGTAAAAAACCATCGCCAGTGATCGGCGCGGGGTTGTGGCGTTTACAGTCTGTGCCTGAAACATGGCGCTTCCAACTCGGTACTACAGCTTATCGGTCACCCGATATGGCCGCAAAACCGTGTTGAAAGCGTTAATTCAGGGCATCAATTCAGCCCCAGCCTGTCGCGCATAAACGCCAGCGCGACCGACAGCCCGTCTGGGGCGATCCCATGGGCTGTGCCCTTCATGATATGGGCGTAGACCTCTTTCCAGCCGCCCTCTTGCAGGGCTTCCGCCGCCTGTGGCAGCGATTGCGGCGGCACCACATCATCTTGATCGCCATGGATCAGCAGTACGGGCGGGCGGCTGACGACCTCATCCGCCAGCAATTCAGGCTCTAGCAGGCGGCCCGAAAAGGCAACAAGCCCCGCCACCGGGTCTTCGCGCCGGGGCAGCACATGTAGCGCCATCATCGTGCCTTGGGAAAAGCCAAGCACAACAACCTGTTCCGGCAGTAAGTCTTCATCGACCATCACGCCATCCAGAAACGCATCCAGATCGGCCACAGCGCGGTTCATGCCGTCGCGCGATTCTTCCTCGGATGAGCCGTCGATCCAGGGGATCGGAAACCACTGGAACCCCATCGGCGCCCCGGCACAGCGTTCAGGCGCATCCGGTGCGATGAACAGCGTATCGGGCAGATGTTCCGCCAATGGATCGGCAAGCCCCATCAGATCGGCAGCATTGGCCCCGTAGCCATGCAGGAACACGACACAGGACCGGGTTTCGCCCGATACAGGTTCGCGCCGTTGCGCGTCGAGTGCTCGTGTCATCTTATCCCTTCCCGTTGTTTGGCCTGCTTGTAGTAGGCCCACATGATCCGCGCCGCAACCGACCGCCAAGGCGACCAATCCGCCGCCATATTGCGCAACGCGCGTTCCTTGGGCCGTTCGGGCAGGTCAAAGATCAATCGCGCGGCCTCTTGCAAGGCCAGATCACCGGGCGCGAACACATCCGCCCGGCCCAGCGAAAACATCGCGTAAATCTCTGCCGTCCATGCGCCGATCCCCGGCACGGCGGTCAATGTATCAATCACACCCGCCGTAGGCGCATCACGCAGCGCAATGTAATCAATCTCTGCCCCCGCCAAAGCATGGGCATAGCGCACCTTCGGGCGGCTTAAGCCCAGCGCGCGCAAGTCATCCGCGGTGGCCAGCGCCACGGCCTTGGGCGTGACCATCCCCGCCTCGGCCAACCTGTCCCAGATCGCGGCCGCCGACGCGACGCTGACCTGCTGGCTGACAATCGCGCTGAGCAGTTCCGCAAACCCATCCGGTTTTAATCGCAGGGGCAAGGCAGGTAACCCATCCATCGCAACAGCAAAGCGCGGCTCATGCGCGCAAAGCCAATCGACCCCTTCGGCGATGCAATCAGCCCCTTTGATCACCCGCTCAGTCACAGCGCACGGACCCACTCCATCGCGCTTTCGATACTGGCGACGTGCGGCCAATCGCCCGGCGTCGGACGCGCGATCATCAGCACAGGGATGCCCAACTGGCGCGCCGCCGTCAGCTTGGTATGGCTGGCCTCCCCACCCGCGTTCTTAACCACCAGCCAATCGACCTTCAGGCGGTCAAACAGCGCCAGCTCATCCGCGACAGAAAACGGCGGACGGCCCAACAGAAATTCGCCCCCAGCAAAGGGAAACGGCCCCTCTGGCGGATCAATCTGGCGACAGATCACGCGGCGGCCCGTTAGATTGGCAAAGCGGTCGAGCGTTTGTCGACCCGTGCCCAGAAACACGGTCGCGCCCGTGGGGATCAAAGTGGCGGCCTCTTCTTCACGGCTGATCTCTGTCCAGTTATCCCCGACTTCCGGCACCCAGCCGGGGCGCAGATATTGCAGGAACGGCAAGCCCAGCGCAGCACAGATGCGGGCAGACCGGGCGGTAATCCGATGCGCATAAGGATGGGTTGCATCCAGAACAGCGGAAATCGCATGCGCTGTCAGAAAGTCACGAAACCCGGCCTCTCCGCCAAAACCGCCCAGTCGTGTGGGGATCGGCAATGCAACCGGATCACGGGTAGCCCCGGCAAGCGATGCAATCACGTCAGCACCAGCAAGGCGCTGCGCGATGCGGCGGGCATCACCCGTCCCAGCGAGCAGTAGCAGCGTCATGCGCCAGCCCGCGCAATCACCACCCCAGCGCGGTCAATCACCACAATATCAAAGCGCATACCGCCAAATCGGGCCGAAATCGCATTCAGCGCCTGTCGCGCAACCGCATCAGCCAAAGGCGGCCCGGCCATCGTATAGGCCTCTAACGCCGTATTGGCCTGTGCCACCTCTGGCCTGCCCGCCATTTTGGCCAGCGCCGCAAAATCCACCTGACTGCGGGCAGAGTGTAAATCAACCGCCCCCTGCGCCAGTTTGGTGATCTTGCCAATGCCGCCACCGATGGTCACCCATGGCACCGGATGCTTGGCCAGATATTTCAGCATCCCGCCTGCAAAATCCCCCATGTCCAGCATGGCATGATCCGGCAGATCATAAAGCCCCTGCACCACCCGTTCCGAGGTCGCGCCAGTACAGCCCGCCACATGGGTCAGCCCATCTGCACGGGCCACATCCACCCCGCGATGGATAGAGGCGATCCAGGCCGCACAGCTGAACGGACGCACGACCCCCGTCGTGCCCAGAATGGAAAGCCCGCCGACAATCCCCAATCGCGGGTTCCACGTCTTCTGCGCAAGCGCCTCACCACCGGGCACTGAGATTTCAATCACCACATCCGGGGTCACGGCATAATCTTTGGCGACCGCAGCCACCACATCGGTCATCATCTGACGCGGCACCGGATTAATCGCTGGCTCTCCCACGCCAATCGGCAAGCCCGCTTTCGTAACCGTCCCCACCCCCGGTCCCGCACGAAACACCACACCGCCATCCGAGGTGGATACCGTCACAACAATTAACGCGCCATGTGTCACATCCGGATCGTCGCCCGCATCTTTGGTGATGCCCACACGGACCCAGCCGTCACCGGCTTCAGCCAGCGCCAAAGGAAACACCGGTGTTTCACCCTTTGGCAGTACAATCCCCACCTCTGCCGGAAAGACACCGCCCCACAGGCGCATCAACGCCGCTTTCGTGGCGGCGGTCGCACAAGCGCCCGTCGTCCATCCACGGCGTAATTCTTGGTCAGTGTCACGTGTCATCGGGCGGACTATAGGCCGATGCCGCCAATCCGCAATCCGGCGTCGCTTGGCGGCTTTCATCCGGCGGCAAAGGACGGCATAAACGCATTATGAGCAGCGATACACCTCTCCCGCCCCATAACTGGCCACAGATGCAACCCGGTTGGGTCTGGCTTTGCGGCGCAGGTCCCGGCGATCCGGGGCTTTTGACCCTGCACGCGCTGAATGCGCTGCGGCAGGCCGATGTGGTGATCTATGACGCGCTGGTGCAAGAGGCGATCCTTGATTGGGCGCCACAGGCCGAACACATCTATGCAGGCAAACGCGGCGGCAAACCTTCCGCCAAGCAACGCGATATCTCCCTGCATCTGGTAGAGCTGGCACAAGCCGGAAAACGGGTGCTGCGGCTCAAGGGGGGCGACCCCTTTGTCTTTGGGCGGGGCGGGGAAGAGGCACAAACCCTTGTGCAGCATAACATCGCTGTGCGGATCATCCCCGGCATCAGCGCCGGGATCGGCGGGCTGGCCTATGCGGGCATCCCCGTCACCCACCGCGATGTGAACCAATCCGTAACCTTCGTGACCGGGCATGACCAATCGGGCAACACACCCGGATCGCTCGACTGGGCCAGTATCTCCAAAGGCTCGCAGGTCATCGTGATCTATATGGGCATGAAACACATCGCCCAGATCGCAGATCACCTGCTGCGCGCCGGGCGCAGCACGGACGAACCGGTCGCCGTGGTCACCACCGCAACAACTGCCGATCAGCAAGTGCTTGAGACTACGCTGGGACGCATCGTCGATGATATCGCAAGCGCCGCGTTAGAGCCGCCCGCCATTATCTGCGTGGGCCGTTCGGTGCTCATGCGCCAAGTGCTCGACTGGCAAGGCATGGCCGCCGGGCACCCCCCGCGCAATCTCGACCCGCTCGGGCGCGGTCGCCCGGCCGAGTCCGCCTGATGTCATTCATCATCGCCGCGCCCGCGTCAGGCAGCGGCAAAACCACCATCACCTTGGGACTTTTGCGCGCGCTCAGCCAGGTCAGCCCTGTGCATGCCGCCAAATCCGGGCCCGACTATATCGACCCACGCTTTCACGCAGCCGCCTGCGGGCAGCCCTGTCTGAACCTCGACGCTTGGGCGATGACACCCGACCGGATCAAGGCGCTTGCAGCAGGCAACACCCCGCTGATTATCGAAGGGGCCATGGGGTTATTCGACGGGGCACCGCCAGATGGGAAAGGGGCAACCGCGGACCTTGCCCGTATCCTTGGCCTGCCCGTGGTGCTGGTCATCGACGCAGGCAAAATGGCCGGGTCCGTCGCCGCACTGGCAAAAGGGTTTATTCACCACGACCCGACCGTAAAGATCGCCGGGGTGATCCTAAACAATGTCGGCTCCGCCCGACACGAAACCATGCTGCGGCGGGCGCTGGGCGACATCACGATCTTTGGCGCTGTACCCCGCACGCCAGACCTGACCCACCCCTCACGGCATCTGGGGCTTGTCCAAGCGCAAGAGCGGCCAGACCTCGAAACCTACCTGAACAGCGCCGCGACCCTGATCCGCGAAAGCATCAACCTTGATGCGCTGTCGGCACTGGATACATACCCCCTGCCCGCACCCCACACACCAAAGCACGCGCCGCCCGCCCAACGGATCGGCATCGCGCAGGACGCGGCCTTTGCATTCGCCTATCCACATATGCTGGATGACTGGCGGGCCGCCGGGGCAGAGCTGTCGTTTTTCTCACCCCTCGGCAACGAACCGGCACCCGATGCGGATCTCATCTTCCTGCCCGGCGGCTATCCGGAACTGCACGCAGGCAGGCTGGCCGCTAACGGCGTCTTTCAAAACAGCCTGCGCAACAGCAGCGCACAGATCTACGGTGAATGCGGCGGCTATATGGCGTTAGGCGAAGCGCTGACCGATGCGGATGGGACCACCCACCAAATGGCCGGTCTGCTGCCCCTGCACACATCTTTTGCGCAGCGCAAACGGCATTTGGGCTATCGGTCGCTGCAAGCCAGCAGCGGCCCTTTTGCAGGACATTGGCAGGGCCATGAATTCCACTACGCCACGACGATCAGCGCCAAGGGCAAACCGCTTTTCACAGCGCAGGATGCAGAAGGGACCACCCTGCCCGCCATGGGGTTAATCCAAGGAAATGTCAGCGGCTCTTTCGCACATCTGATCGACCGCTGCTGAACCGGTCTTGCCAGCGGCACGATGCGCGCTTACCGATACACCCATGACAGAGATTGACGATACCCGCGCCCGGCGCAACGTAACCGTTCTGGTGCTGGCGCAGGCCATCCTTGGGTCGCAAATGCCGATGATCTTCGTGATCGGCGGACTGGCTGGCGGACAGCTTGCGCCCAACCCCTGCCTTGCCACGCTGCCGATTTCCTTCATCGTTTTCGGATCCATGACCACCGCACCCTGGCTCAGCCCGCTGATGCAGCGCAACGGGCGGCGGTTCGGCTTCTTGCTGGGGGCCTTTGCCGGGGCTATGGGCGCGCTGCTGGCCGCTTACGGGCTTTATATCGGCTCTTTCAGTGTCATGCTGGCGGGGTCCTATCTGACAGGGATCTATATGTCAGCGCAGGGATTCTACCGGTTCGCCGCCACCGATACCGCATCAGATGCATTCCGGCCCAAAGCGATTTCCTACGTCATGGCAGGGGGCTTGCTGTCCGCCGTGGTCGGGCCACAATTGAACAAACTGGTGCAGGACGCTTTCGTTGTCCCCTTCCTGGGGACCTACCTTGCCGTGGCGGCGCTGAACCTTGGGGGCATGCTGCTGTTCTTCTTTTTGGACCTGCCCAAAGGCAGCCGGAACGCACCAAAATCACCATCCGCGGCAATCAGTCGGACGCGTATGGCGCTGCTGCGCGATCCACGGATCAGTGTGGCGATTATCGTTGGCATGGTGTCCTACGCGCTGATGAACCTTGTCATGACATCAACACCACTGGCGGTGGTGGGCTGTGGGTTTACCAAAAATAACGCCAATGACATCGTTTCCGCCCACGTGCTGGCGATGTTCGCACCCTCCTTCTTCACCGGGCATCTGATCGCACGCTTCGGGGTCGAACGGGTGATCTCTGCCGGGCTGGTCCTGCTGGGCGCGGCAGGCGTGGTCGCACTCGCAGGGGTGGAGCTCAGCAATTTCTTCCTCGCGCTGATCCTTTTGGGGCTGGGCTGGAATTTCGGCTTTATCGGGGCCACCACCATGCTGGCAGGCGCACACCGACCAGAAGAGCGCGGGGTCGTGCAAGGGCTGAACGACATGATCGTCTTTGGCATGGTCACCATCGCCTCGCTTGCGTCAGGCGGGCTCATGAACTGCTCGGGCGGATCACCGGTCGAAGGCTGGAACGCAGTCAACCTCGCCATGATCCCCTTTCTGGTGCTGGCAGGCGGATCACTGATCTGGTTGGTACAACAACCACGTCAAACCACCTGACCCGACGCAGTCCCGGACTTGATCCGGGACCTCAACCAAGGTCGTGTCAGAGGTCCCGGATCAAGTCCGGGACAAAATCACTGCCACCAGCCACCCAATGCGACACGGGCAAAGCGCAACCGCTCGCGAAGCGGTGGCAGGCCCAGCGTACCGCGGGCCACCTTACCCGGATCCGCCAGCGCCTGACGCAATACCGGGCGGGCCAGATAGCCTGCCAACAGCGCAGGTGTGGCCTCCCCGCTTACCGCGCCGCGCGCCTTGCGGGCACGCTCTAACCGATCTGCCGCATTACGCAACAACACCGCCACACCCTCTGCGGACCCATCCAGCAAAGGTGTCCGCCCCCGCTCTTCCAGATCAGGGATCGCGCGCAACAGGTTCGCCACACCAACGCCATAGGCAAAGTCGCGCACTACAGCTTCCTCCGCCTGCCCCAACAGACGGGCCGCCACCCACATCAGATGGCCAGAGGTCGCATCGGCATAGCTTTCGAAATGCGCCGCATCTTCAAAGGCGTCCTTGTAAACATCCCACCGACGGGCCGCGACCAAACCATCAAGCAGGCGGGCCGCTTCAGGATCAAGGACCCCAGCCAGCTCATCCACAACCTCATGACGGCGGGGCTTGCCGCCTGTCGCGATTTCCTCCAACGCATCACGCCACCATTGCAGGCGCATCTCTGCGATCATCGGCTCTTCGGTCAGCCAAGGGGCGCGGGCCACTTCAATATTAAAGGCGTAAAGCGGGAATAACACGCGGCGCGCAGAAACCGGCGCGGCCATCGCGGCGCGAAACCGCTCCGGGTCGGCTTTTTCAACCAGCGCAGCACAGGCATTGAAACTCACACCTGCGCCCCATCCCGGATCAGTTTCCAGTTGATCGCATCCACCAGCGCATCAAAAGATGCATCCACGATATTCGCGCTCACCCCCACGGTAGACCAACGGTGGCCCTGCCCGTCTTCACTGTCGATGATCACGCGGGTCACCGCCTCGGTGCCGCCATTGGTGATACGGACCTTGAAATCGACCAGCTGCATATCGTCGATAATATCCTGATAAGGACCCAGATCCTTGGCCAGCGCACGCGACAAGGCGTTCACCGGGCCCTGATCAGACCCATCCGGACCAAGGCTTTCGCTGACGTTCAGAAACTTTTCGCCCTTCACCTTGGTCACCACCACCGCCTCGGACAAGGATACCATCTGATTACGCTTGTTGCGGCGGCGTTCGACGGTCACGCGGTAGCGTTTCACCTCGAAAAACTGCGGCATCCTGCCCAGCTCATCGCGGGCGAGCAGCTCAAAGCTGGCCTGCGCCGTGTCATAAGAATAACCCTGCGCTTCTTTCTCTTTGATCCGCTCCACGATACGGGCAAGTGCCGGATCACCTGCGGCGACCTCCAGACCTGCATCCGCCAGACGGGCGCGCAGGTTGGATTGGCCTGCCTGATTGGACATGGGCACGATGCGCGTGTTCCCGACCGCTGCGGGGTCGATATGTTCATAGGTGCTGGGGTCTTTGGCGATGGCGCTGGCATGCAGCCCGGATTTATGGGCAAAGGCCGAGGCACCGACATAAGGCGCCTGCTTGGCCGGCACCCGGTTCAGGATATCATCCAACAAGCGCGAGGCACGGCGCAACCCGGCCAGCGCATCGGGGCTAACGCCTGTCTCAAACATGCTGGCAAAGGGTTCCTTCAACAGCAACGTCGGGATCAGCGTCGTCAGATTGGCATTGCCACAGCGCTCGCCCAACCCGTTCAACGTGCCCTGCACCTGACGGCAACCGGCCAGCACAGCCGCCAAAGACCCGGCCACCGCGTTTTCAGTGTCATTATGGGTATGGATCGCCAGATGATCGCCCGGAATCCCGCTTGCAATAACCGCCGTCACAATGCTGGAAATCTCATCCGGCAAAGTGCCGCCATTGGTATCGCACAGCACGATCCAGCGCGCGCCTGCATCATAGGCAGCATGCACAGCCTCCAGCGCATACTCCGGGTTCGCCTTATAGCCGTCAAAGAAATGCTCTGCATCGAACAGCCCCTCGCGGCCCGCTGCCTTGATATGGGCGAAACTGGCACGCAGGTTCTCGGTATTTTCTTCCAGCGTAATGCCCAAAGCGGTCGTCACATGAAAATCATGGGCCTTGCCCACCAGACACACGGCAGAGGTGCCCGCATTCATCACAGCCGCCAGCACATCATCATTCTCGACCGAGCGGCCCGCGCGTTTGGTCATGCCAAAGGCCGTAAATGTCGCGCGGGTCTTGGGCGGGCTGGCGAAAAAGCTGGTATCGGTCGGGTTGGCACCGGGCCAGCCGCCCTCAATATAGTCAATCCCCAGTTCATCCAGCACTGCGGCGATCTGGTGCTTTTCATCGGCAGAGAATTGAACGCCCTGCGTCTGCGCCCCATCGCGCAGGGTGGTATCAAACAGATAAAGCCGTTCTTTCACCATCAACGCAGCCCCCAACAAAGTTTCGCAGAAACTTTGCCTTCAAACTTTCTGCGAAAGTTTGCCATCATACATCCCCCAATCGCGACGCATCAAAATCCGGGCCGGGCACCCATGTCGCCTGCCCGCCCACATCTGTCACCTGCACCCCCGCAGCATTCAGCACATCGCGCAGCTCATCCGCGCGGGCCCAATCCTTGGCGGCGCGCGCCTCGGCGCGGGCGGCCAATAAGGCATCCACCCGTGCGGCCACCGCAGGTGCCACATCCGGGCCCGCCTCGCCCCCCTCAAACATCGGGATCGCAGCCCAGTCACCAACCAGCCCCAGCATCGCCAGACCATGGGCAAACCCGGCAAGGGTCGCAGGTGTCTTGCCTTTGGACAGCACATGCAGCCGGGCCAGCGCGCCAGGCGTGTTCAGATCATTGGCCAGAACTCCCATGAACTCTGCATCTGCAACCCATTTGCCGTCAGCCTGCAACGCCGCAATCAGGTCAGGCCCAAAGCCATGACCATGCACGATGCCATACCACTTGCGCAGGGTCGCCTCTGCCTCTGCACGGCGGGTTTCGGTCCAATCCATCGTCTTGCCATAATGCGTGCCCAGCATCACGAACCGGATCACCTCACCCGGTATCCCCTGATCCAGCAGATCGCGGACGGTAAAGAAATTGCCCAGGGATTTGGACATTTTCTTGCCCTCAACCTGCAACATCTCATTATGCAGCCAGAACCGGGCGAACTCGCCTTCCGGGCAAGCGCAGGATGACTGCGCGATCTCATTTTCATGATGCGGGAACATCAGATCATTGCCGCCGCCGTGAATATCAAACGTGTCACCCAGCAGGTCCTGCGCCATGGCAGAACATTCGATATGCCAACCGGGGCGGCCATAACCCCAAGGGCTCTCCCATCCCGGCATCCCATCGCCTGACGGTTTCCACAGCACGAAATCCATCGGATTGCGCTTATACGGGGCAACTTCTACCCGTGCGCCAGCGATCATATCATCCAGTGACCGGCCCGACAGCTTGCCATAATCATCATAGCTTTCGACGGCAAACAGCACATGCCCTTCAGCCGCATAAGCATGACCGGCCTCAATCAGCCCCGAAATCATCGTCACCATCTGACCGATATAATCGGTCGCGCGTGGCTCATGTGTCGGGCGCAACACGCCAAGGGCATCCATATCATCGTGATACCAGCCGATCGTTTCGGCGGTGATATCGCCGATCTCGCGGCCCGTCTCAGCCGCGCGCGCGTTGATCTTGTCGTCCACATCCGTGAAGTTGCGCACATAGGTTACATGATCCGGACCATATTCATGGCGGAGCAAGCGAAACAGTACGTCAAACACCAGCACATTGCGCGAATTGCCCAGATGCGCGCGGTCATAGACGGTCGGCCCGCACAGGTACATGCGCACATTCGCCGGGTCGAGCGGCGTGAATTCCTCACGCCTGCGGGTCTTGGTGTTGTTCAGCCGAATGGTGGTCATGATGCCTCACGCGCAGAAGGGTTGCGCCGCGGGCTTAGCAACTTCAGTTCTGATGTGAAACGTGAAAGAGCAACCCGCGACAGATGTCAGCAGATAATAATGCAGCAAATAATGGTGCAGGTTGTCTTCATGGCGCTTTCCTAGCAGCCCACCGGCAATTTGTCCATTTAACTTTCATCGGCAGTCACCGCTGGAAGGGGCTAACCTCAACAACCCAATGGCGGCCTGTCGCCTCGGACCCTTCATAATCCGGCAAAAATCTCCCCGACCAGCTCTGTGCTCAGACGGCCGTCTTGTGCGCTGCACGGGTTTGGTGCGTCGTCCAGAAAATATCCTATGACGCGCTCGACGAAAGGTTGATGCACATGCGGCGGGTCAGGAAGGTGGATGTGCTGCGCAACACCTGCCACGGTCAGGGTGATGTCGCTCGGCCGGAAAAAGCCCATGCTGGCAGTCCCCTTATCGCCATGGATGATGACCGCTTCTTCATCCTGTGTCGCCGCGTAAGAGCACAGGCCAACGACGGTGAACCTATCATAATCAAACAGATAGCTGACAAAATCCTCTGCCGCGGACAGCTTCAAAGTGTTTTTCTTAAGGCCTTTGACATGCGCCGGTGGCCCGAACAAATAGGTCAGCCAGTCCAGCGTGTGAGTCTGCATATCGACAAAACTGCCACCCCCGCCCACGGTGGGATCGGTTTTCCAGCTTTGGCTGGCTGTATCACTGGCCAGTTTAAACTGACGCACCTCGATCAGATTGATGGTCCCGATGCTGCCCTTTTGAACGATATCGCGCAGCTTCTCGAACCGTGGCAGCGCGCGGCGGTAATAGGCCACACTTAGCTTACCGCCTGTTTCTTTCACTGCGGCTTCGATTACATCACATTCTTCTGCATTCAATGCGATTGGCTTTTCAAGCAGGACATGCTTGCCAGCCTGCAAGGCCCGCACCGCATAATCAGCATGTAAATTGGGCGGTGTCGCGATATATACGGCATTGATATCCTCATCTGCCAAAAGCACAGCCGCGTCATCCGTCCAGCGCGGGACATTGTGCCGCTTGGCATAATCCGCAGCTTTGTCACCATCACGGCGCATCACAGATATCAGGTCCGAACGTGGCGCTTTCTGTAGCGCCGGGCCGCTTTTAATTTCGGTGACATCACCGCAACCAAGAATCCCCCAGCGCACAGAACCCATTTGTTTCGGCTGCATCTATATCTCCCTCGTGTCATATCGAAATTCATTTCAAAAATGGATGCGCTGTAAATTGCAGGGCACCGATGGTCGGATAAATTCAGTTCACCCCAGTTTTGTCAAAACAGATTTTCCCTGTCGCAAACCGCAGCCATCAGCCCCGCGCCTCATCCAACATCGCCACCATCTTTTGCATGGTATTAAGGTTGCGGGCCGTCACCTCCACCCCGATCAGCCGGTCCAGCTTTTCAGCGAGCTTTGAGCGGCCCATCCCGTCAGGCGCATGTAACCAAACCGTGCGGTCCACCACGGTGACCGCTTCCGTCCCTGCCTTCAGCGCGTCGACCCCGGCGTAATCCAGCTGCGGGATGTCAAAGCACAAAAAGGCATGCACCTTATTGCCCGCATCGCGCGGAAAGGGGCAGCCGTCCAGCACCGCACGGATCTCTGCCTCTGGCAGCACCAACACCCGCACGTCAAAGCCGAACGCCGCTGCAATCCCATCCCGGATCACCTGTGCATGGCGCGCGGGCGGACCATCCGCCGTGAACAAAAGGTTACCAGAAGCGATATAGGACCGTACGTTCGGGTCCGACAGAAGTCCGATGCAAATCCGACGCAAATCAGCCATCGGTATTTTGCGGTGACCACCCACATTGATGCCCCGCAGAAACGCCACAAATTTCGCCATCTTGCCACCCCGCATTTCCTGCGCCATCCTGCACATATGTCACGTGATGCCGTCAACACAATCTGCGCCGCACTGCCCGGCGCCCGCGCCTCTGACCCCACGACCGAGCTGGATAGCTGGAAGGTCGGCGGCAAGATGTTCGCCTGTTTCGGCGACCGGATCGACGGGGTCTGCACCAAGACGGATAGTGTCGAAACCGCACAGATGCTGATCGACGCGGGGGCCGCGACCAAAGCACCCTATTTTCACAAAAGCTGGGTTCTGGTGTCGCTGGATGCGCCAGCGGATGAGCTCCGCCACCGCATCCAAACCTCTTATGACATCATCGTCAAAAGCCTGCCAAAAAAGACACAGGCGACGCTCGGTCAGTCATAACAGACCACTTCAAACTCCACCCCGTCTTCATCATAGAAATAGAAACGGCGACCGGGTTCGTAATCCGCATGGCTATGTGGGTCATACCCCATCTCCCTGACCTTTTTCTCTGTCGCGTCAATGTCTTCCACCACGACGCCGATGTGGTTCAGCGCGCCCCGTGTGGCATAGCTAGCGTCAGAGCGCGGCACGGTCTGGTCCGGATCACTGCCCGAATACACAGCAACATAGCTATCGTCAGAGCCGACATGCACGGTATAACCAGCGCCACCCATGGCGGAGCCTTCCCAGCGTGTGTGCCAGCCGAACAATTCCGACAGCCGCGCCGCCGTCTTCTTGGGATCGGCCACCGTGATGTTGACGTGTTCCAGTTGTGCCATTTTCGTTTCTCCTTTTCCAAAGCGTGACAAGCCTGGCCAAAGGGTGCCCCCGCCGCGGTGGCGCAGCATCGTAAAAATGCCCGCACTCCAGATCATGCCCCCAGCCGATCCCGTCGCGACGCAGCAGATTCAGCGTTTCAGGGTCGGCGCAATAACGGGTCGTATGATGGTGTGACACGGGGTTTCTCCTCTTTTCAGCCTGTTGCGAATCTGTTGTAATTTCTCAAGTTAACTTTAGATCAAGGGATTTCTTCATGACGCAGGGGCTGACCATTGGCGATCTGGCCGACCGCACAGGGCTGGCGGTCTCGGCGATCCGGTTTTACGAAACCCACGGCATCGTTCATCCCGTTAGAAACAAGGGCGGTCACAGGCGTTACGGCCGGGCAGACATCAGGCGGCTGTCCTTTGTCATGGCCGCCCAAACGCTTGGCTTTCCGCTGTCTGAAATCGCCGAACACCTGCGCGATCTGCCCGACCACAAAGCCCCGACCAAGGCCGATTGGACCCGGATCAGCAAAACATTCCGCAAGAAAATCGACACGCGCATCGCAGCGCTTGAAGAGTTGCGCGACAAGCTCGACGGCTGCATCGGCTGCGGCTGTCTCAGCCTGAAAACCTGCGCCTTATACAACCCGGCTGACATCAAAGGAAAAGAGGGCCCCGGCCCACGCAATCTCAAACAGCTCCCCGGTTGACTTTGCCCCCAAATCCGCTTTCCCCTCGCATCATGGAATTGTCATCACGCATCACCAACATCACCGGCGGCGGCTCTGACGGCTGGGATGTGTTCTACAAGGCACGGCGCATGATCGCGGCGGGCACCCCTGTGACTGAGCTGACCATCGGCGAACATGACATCCGCACCAGCCTCGATATTCTGGGCGCAATGTACAACTCCGCCCTTGCTGGAAACACCGGCTATGCCGCTATTCCGGGCAGCGACACGCTGCGCAACGCGGTCGCGGAACGGATCGCCGCGCGCACCGGCGTGCCCACCAGCAAAGACAACATCCTGATCACACCCGGCGGTCAGGCCGCATTGTTTGCGGCCCATATGGGCGTTTGCAATCAAGGGGATAAAGCACTTTACGTCGATCCATATTACGCCACCTACCCCGGCACGATCCGGGGCGTGGGCGCGATCGCGCAATCCATCGTCACCACACCGGATACAAATTTCGAACCCACACATGCGGCAATCGCGGCAGAGGCCGCAGGTGCCGTATCGCTTCTGATCAACACACCCAACAACCCCACAGGTGTCGTCTATTCAGCCGAGACAATGAATGGCATCGCCCGCGCCTGTCAGGATCACGATCTCTGGCTGATCTCGGATGAGGTTTACGATACCCAAGTCTGGCAAGGCCAACACATCAGCCCCTGCATGCTTCCGGGCATGGCCGAGCGGACGCTGGTGGTGGGGTCCATGTCCAAAAGCCACGCGATGACCGGCAGCCGAGTCGGCTGGATTTGCGGACCCACCGACGCCATCGCGCATCTGGCCAATCTGGCCACCCACACCACCTATGGCGTGCCCGGCTATATTCAGGACGCCGCCGAATTCGCGCTGTCACAGGGGTGCGTCACGGAAGAGGCTATCGCCGCCCCTTTCCGCCGCCGCCGCGCCCTGAGCATGCAGGCACTGGCCGGACAGAATGTCATCCGCGCCGTGCCCGCACAGGGGGCAATGTATGTGATGCTGGATATCCGGGCGACCGGGCTCAGCGGTGATGGCTTTGCCAATGCCCTGCTGGACGCGGAACACATCGCCGTAATGCCCGGTGAAAGCTTTGGACAAGCCGCAGCGGGGCATATCCGGGTGGCCATGACGATTGATGATGGCGCCTATCTCGCGGCACTTCAGCGGCTGATCAGCTTTGCGCAGGACCAAATCGAATAAACGCCCGAATTCAGGCGGCGCGGATGCAGCGCATGGGCTATAGATGACCCATGCTTTTTGACCTTCCCTCTGATGAGACACTTTATGCCGCCCTGCTGGCGCGCGATCCCGTTTATGACGGGCGTGCCTATGTGGGTGTGACCTCCACCGGTATCTTTTGTCGGCTCACCTGCCCTGCCCGCAAGCCAAAGCG
The DNA here is from genome assembly GCF_046640325.1 of Loktanella agnita. Classification (NCBI taxonomy): domain Bacteria; kingdom Pseudomonadati; phylum Pseudomonadota; class Alphaproteobacteria; order Rhodobacterales; family Roseobacteraceae; genus Loktanella; species Loktanella agnita. Next base: position 109,025 of record NZ_JBJMBF010000007.1, read on the forward strand.
GCAGAATTGTAGCTTTTTCAACGATATTCGCGCTTGTGTTGATGCGGGCTTTCGCCCCTGCAAACGCTGTCAACCACTGGGCCAGCCTGACCCGGCTGTTACGCAACTGATTGACGCGCTGGATGCAGACCCGACCCGGCGCTGGTCAGAGGCGGATATCAGCGCCATGGGGTTTGACCCCTCGACCGTCCGGCGCGCGTTCAAGCGTAGCGTCGGGGTGACCTTCCTGGACATGGCACGCCAGCGGCGTCTGGCGCATGGGTTCACCGCGCTCAGCACTGGCAAGGTGATCGACGCCCAGCTTGACGCGGGCTTTGACAGCCCTTCGGCATTTCGGGCAGCCTTTGCCCGGCTCATCGGGCTGGCACCGGGGCATTTCAAAGCGGACGCGCTGCTGCGCGCAGATTACATTGATACTCCGCTTGGGCAGATGATCGCGATCTGCGATAAACGCGCACTGCATCTTCTGGAATTCGCCGACCGCAAGGCGCTGCCCAAAGAACTGCAACGCCTGCATCAGGCGGCCAAAGGTCAGATCGGCATCGGACGCTTTGACACGACAGATCAGGTAGAACGCGAGCTTTCCGCCTTTTTTGCAGGCGACAGCGACCGCTTTACCACCCCGCTGGTGCTGCACGGCAGCCCCTTTACCCGGCAAGTCTGGACCGCCCTGCAAACCATCCCCGCAGGCGAGACGCGCAGCTATAGCGAGATTGCCCGCCAGATTGATGCACCAACAGCGACGCGGGCCGTTGCACGGGCCAATGGGGCCAACCAGATCGCATTGATCATCCCTTGCCACCGGGTCATCGGCGCGGACGGCGCGCTGACCGGATATGGCGGTGGTCTTTGGCGCAAACAGCGCCTGATCGACATTGAAAAACACTATTTGAAAAGGACAACACCATGACCCACCCCGCAAAGACCTTTCGCGCCCTGCATGTAAAGGGTGACCCTTTCATCATGGTCAATATCTGGGACCGGGGCAGCGCCAAGATGATGCAATCCATGGGGGCAAAGGCGCTTGCGACATCCTCTGCGGCACATGCGTTCACACTGGGGCGCACGGATGGCGGCACGCTGACACGGGATGAAGCACTGGCGCATGCCGGCGAAATCCTTTCGGTTGCCACTGTGCCGGTGCAAGGTGATTTTGAGAATGGGTTCGGTGACGATCCGGACACCTGCGCCGAAACGGTACGACTCGCGGCCGAGGTCGGGCTTGCAGGGATCTGCATCGAGGACACGATGTTCCCGGCAGGCACCGCCCATGACACCGCGCTGGCCATCGAAAGGATCAAAGCCGCCGCAGCCGCTGTCCGCGCATTACCCGATGATTTTGTCCTGACAGCCCGCGCGGACGGGGTGATGATCGGTCAATACGACATGGATGAAGCGATCAAACGGCTGCAAGGGTTCGCCTCTGCCGGGGCAGATTGCCTCTACTGCCCGATGCCCCCGTCGATGGACGATCTCGCGCGGATCTGCGCGGCCACATCCCTTCCGGTCAATGCGCTGGCCGCTGGGAACTACACCGCACAAACGCTCAGCGATTTCGCCAAGATCGGGGTGGCACGGATTTCGCTTGGCTCAGCGCTCGCGCGTGCGACCCATCGGGTTATCCACGACGCGGCGCAAGATATGCTGGAAAACGGCGCATTCACCGCGTTGAACACCGGAAATATTGGCGCAACAGTTGATCAGATGCTTTCATAAAAATAAGGGGCCCGCTGTTTCCAGCAGGCCCCATGAATGCATCCGTCGCAAAGAGGGGACGATGCGACAAGACGCATATTTTGGTCAGTTCAATTAGAACTGGAATGTCACGCGTGCAGCAGCAGTTGTGGCATCGATATCTTCACCGCTATCGTTGTAGTCGTCAAACTGGTGCTGCAGAACTTCTGCACCAACGCGCATGCTGTTGCTCACACGGTATTCGACGCCCAGACCAGCAAAGTTACCTGTGTCATCACCGTCGAATGCATCTACATCAGATGATGTGTTCAGCTGAGCAACACCAGCGGTCGCATATGGCAGCCAGTTACCAGCGTCATAACCAACTTTCAGTTTTGCGCGTGCGACGCTGTCAACTTCGACGCCGTCTTGTTCAATCTCGGAACCATCAATATCCAGTTCACCGCCGACGACCCATGCGCCGAAATCATGCATGTAACCAGCATGTGCACCGTAAGTCAGGTCTTCGCCATCTTCGGTCAGCGCGTCAGATTCAACCTGGCCGTAACCCAGCTGGCCACCAGCGTAAAAGCCGGTCCAGTCAGAGCCCATCATTACAGGGGCAGGTGCAGGCACAGGTGTTGGGGCGGGGACAACTACCGGGTCGGCAAGACCGCCAGCAGATGCCATGCCAGCCGCGATGGCCAAGGGTGCAGCCAGGATGCTCACGCGGGCAGCTTTAAAAGTGTTGTTCATTGTTTTTCTCCGTTGATCGGTTGTCGTGTCCCATACAACTGTGCATCCGGAAAAAAGGTTCAATCCCACTCACACGGGCGTGAACGGGGAATATCGAATTTGTCGAAATTACGGCGATAACTCGCAAAAAATAACATACAGTAATTTCGTTAATGTATTATTATGTAATAAATCGCGACCAATAAGCGGGAGAATATGGCGTGATTATGACGTCAGCTCATACCGGATATGCGCCCACCGCATGCAGGAACCGGGACGCCGGTTGTTGCCGGGGCCGAGATGGGCAAACCACGCGCAACCCGGACCGCCAAAAACCCAAATGCCTGCGCCTCTAACATGTCGCCATTTAACCCGACCTTTTCAACAGGGGCCACCTGCGGGATCAGACTGGCCAGCCCGCGCATCACTGTCGCATTCTGCCGACCGCCCCCAGTGACAAAGACCTGCGCGGGCATCGACGGGCATGCCGCCAACCCCAAGCGCACAGTCTCGACCACCGCCTGCGTCAGTGTCGCCGCCGCATCCGCATCGCTCAACCCAGCGACACCCGCGCTCAGCCCCGCAAACGCATCCCGATCCAGCGATTTCGGCGGCACCTGCGCAAAGAACGGATGCGCCAGCAGATCGCAGATCACGCCTTCTGCAACACGCCCCGTCGCAGCCAGCGCGCCATCCGCGTCAAACTGCAGCCCGCGCCGGGCCATCATCAGATCATTCAATGGGGCATTGGCCGGGCCGATATCAAAGGCCAGCAATGCGCCCGGTTCCTCTGGCCGGGCATAGGACGGGTCGATCCAGGTAATATTCCCCACCCCGCCAAGGTTCAAAAACGCCACCGGTGCATCCGCCCGCAGCCATTTGGCCAGCGCGAAATGATAGAACGGCGCCAGCGGTGCGCCTTGCCCGCCTTGCCGGACATCCTGACTGCGGAAATCCCAAGCCACCGGATACCCCAGCGCATCCGCCAGCCGCGCGCCATCGCCACATTGATGGGTTCCGCGCCCGCCCGGATCATGGGCCAGCGTCTGACCATGAAACCCGGCCAACTCGATCCCGGCAAAGCCGCGCATTACATCAATATGCGCCTCTTCCACCAACCGGGCCGCCGCCGCCACACCATCATCTGGCCAGCGACCCAGATGCGCGCGCAGCACAGCCTGCTCTTCCGGCGTATAGGGGCGATACCCATGCGGGCCAAACCCGTGGATCACCGCGCCATCCGTGTCGATCACCGCAGCATCGACACCATCCAGCGACGTGCCCGACATCGTCCCCAGCGCCCTGACCACACCATCCTTCAACATCCGCTTTCCCTCGCCCCTTGTCCTGCTTATAGAGTGCACCGAGCAATTTCCGGGAACAAGCCAATGACCTACCACCCCAAGTCCGAATTCATCGCCGTGATGATGGAACGCGGCTTTCTGGCCGATTGCACCGATTATCAGGGGCTTGATGAGGCCCTGAGCAACGGCGTGGTGCCCGCCTATATCGGCTATGATGCCACCGCGCAGTCGCTGCATGTGGGTCATCTGATGAACATTATGGTGCTACGCTGGCTGCAAAAGACGGGGCACAAGCCGATCACCCTGATGGGCGGCGGCACGACCAAGGTGGGCGACCCGTCCTTCCGGTCGGATGAACGCCCTTTGCTGGGGCCGGAACAGATTGACGCCAATATCGTCGGTATGCAGCAGGTGTTCGCCAAATACCTCGACTACAGCGACGCGCCCGCAGGTGCGATCATGCTGAACAACGCCGAATGGCTTGATAGCCTCAATTACCTTGATTTCCTGCGCGACATCGGGCGGCATTTCAGCGTGAACCGGATGCTCAGCTTTGAGAGCGTGAAATCCCGGCTGGACCGCGAACAATCGCTGTCCTTCCTCGAATTCAACTACATGATCCTGCAGGCCTATGATTTTCTGGAACTGAACCGCCGCTATGGCTGTCTGCTCCAGATGGGCGGCAGCGACCAGTGGGGCAATATCGTCAACGGCATCGACCTGACTCGCCGCGTGCTGGATCAGGAAATCTATGGGCTGACTACACCGCTTTTGACCACGTCTGACGGGCGCAAGATGGGCAAATCCGCGAACGGGGCTGTCTGGCTGAACGGCGACATGCTGTCGCCCTATGAATTCTGGCAGTTCTGGCGGAACACCACGGACGCCGACACCGGCAAGTTCCTGAAACTGTTCACGGAATTACCCGTGGCCGAATGCGACCGATTGGGCGCGCTGGCAGGGTCAGAGATCAACGCGGCCAAGGTGATCCTAGCGAACGAAGTCACCACCCTGCTGCACGGGGCCGAGGCCGCGGCGACAGCAGAGGCGACCGCGCGCGAGGTCTTTGAAAAAGGCGGCGTCGGGGATGATCTGCCGACGCTGACCATGACGCAGGATGAACTGGGCGACGGTATTTCCATCGTGCAACTGATCGTACGGGCAGGATTGGCCAAATCCGGCAAAGAAGCCAAACGGCTGATCAACGAAAATGGCGCGCGAATGAATGATGCGCCACTGACCGATGCCGGGCTGATGATTGACGCTGCGGCACTGACCGCGCCGCTGAAACTCAGCGCTGGGAAAAAGCGTCATGCGCTGGTGCAACTGGGCTAAATCAACTGCACCGCCAGCCAAATCAGACATAGCGGAAGCGTCACGCAAGTGGCAACAAGCGCCGCACCAAGCGGTGTTGGCCGTGGCGGCGGGGCAATCACGCCTGCCACGGCCCGATGTTTTCTGTTCTGTTTCATGGGGCCATTAACCACGCATTAGGTTTCCATTGGCTTAACACGCCTATGACCCATGCACCCGCTCTTCCCTTGCAACAAAGCCCCGGATTCGGCGCGGCGCTTGGGTTGCTGGGGCGGCGGGTCGCACGCTACGACCTGCCCGGTGCGGCCCCGGTGCAGATCATCCGACGCTTTGGCCTGCGCTTCGCCCCACGCGGCCCGGTGTGGGCGACACCTGATCCAGCTGCACTGCGCGCTCTGCGCATCCATGTGATCAATAGCGACCGCGACCAGCCCGACGTAATGCGGATGGCGGGATACCGGCAGATCATGACCAGCGCCTATGTGGCCGAACTAGACCTGACCGGCAGCCATGACGACAGGCTCAACAACGCGCATGGCAAATGGCGCAATATCTGGCGGCGGGGGCGACGCGGGCCGTTCAGGATCAAACGCGAACCCTTCGCGCCGGATCTACACCACTGGCTGTTGCAGGCCGATCTGGATCAGCAGCGCAGCAAAGGTTACCGGGCCCTGCCGCAGAATGTGCTGCATGCCTTTGCCACGCTGTATCCGCAGGATGCGATCCTGTTCACCGCGCGGATTAAACGTGACCCCATCGCCGCGATGCTGCTGCTGTGCCATGCGCCGGTTGTTACCTACCACATCGGCTGGACCAACGCAGACGGGCGCAAGCTTGGCGCGCATCACGCGCTGCTGATACAGGCGGCGGATCATTTTGCCGCGCAGGGCTTCACCCGGTTGGACCTTGGCAACGTGGACACTGAAAACGCCGCTGGCCTCGCGCGGTTCAAGATCGGCAGCGGAGCAGATATTCGGGCGCTGGGCGGTACCTGGTTGCGGATGCCCTGACGGCGGCTTTGGCGGTTGCTGCCTGCGCAACTCCTGTGCTTAGTGTTGCGCACCGCCATATTAGGAACGCGCAATGACCCATTATTTCGTTTACGACGTTTTCACCGATCAGCCTTTTGGCGGCAACCAGCTTGCCGTCTTCCCCGATGCCACCAAACTGCCAGAAGGCGATCTGCAAAAGATCACGCAAGAGTTCAACTTTTCCGAAGTCACCTTTGTCTACCCACCTGCGGACCCGTCCCACACGGCGCGCGTGCGCATCTTTACCCCAACCATGGAAATCCCTTTTGCGGGCCACCCGACCATCGGCACCGCCATCGCGCTGCACGATCAAGGGCATCAGGGCGACATGGTGCTGGAACTTGGCGTCGGCCCGATTGCCTGCCGAGTCGATGACAGCGGTGCAGCTTTCACCACCAGCGCCCCTCTGGAACGGCTTGCCACACCAGCGCCAGCGCTTGTCGCCGCAGCACTCGGCTTGCCGGTGAACGCGATCCGCACCGACCGGCACGCCCCCGTGCAATGCAGCCTTGGCTTGCCTTTTGTCATCGTCGAACTGACCGACGCGGAGGCGCTGAACAGCTGCAAACCCGCGCTGGACCAGATCGAACGGGGTGCCGCGCTGCATCCGGGCGGTCTGGATTTCGCGCTCTATGCCTACACCCGCAGCGATAAAATTATATTCGCCCGCATGTTTGCACCGCTCGACAATATCCCCGAAGACCCCGCCACCGGCAGCGCGGCGGCAACACTCGCAGCGCTTTTGACCGAAATCGAAAAGACATCGCAAAATTTGATCATCCATCAGGGGGCCGCGATGGGGCGGCCGTCTCAAATAGAGGCAAAAACCCAAAACGGCGTTCCGGTATCCGTCACAATCAGCGGCACCGCAAAACAGGTCATGGCAGGCCGCCTTGTCTATTGATGCCAGCCCCCAGGCGATCCACGCCTTTGACATCCACAGCGACGGGTCCGCGCATATCGCAACAGATGTCGCGCCACATCCGGCGCCCGGTGCCGCGTATCGCTGGCTGCATTTCGACCTGTCCGATCCTTTCCTAACTGATTGGGCGACACAGCTGCCACTCGCCGCCGCCCGCAGCCTGCTAGCGGCAAAAACTCGACCGCGGGTCGCCACCCATGATAGTGCATTGATCGTGACCTTGCGCGGAATTAACCGCAATGCCGGTGCTGAAGCTGAAGATATGGTCTCGCTTCGCCTTTGGGTGACATCCGAGCTGGTGGTCAGCGTCCGGCGTGTGCGGGTTTTTGCGATGGATGATCTGCGCAGCGATATCGACCGGGGGCATGCACCCCCCACAGCGGGGCGCTTGCTGGCCCGGGTCTGCGAAAACGTCGCCGGACATATCGAAGCCGTCTCGGTTGATCTGGAAGAGCGCGCCGACGATCTCGAAGAGATGATCTATGACGATGGCAGGCTGGATGCACCCGAACTGGCACCCATGCACCGGATGGCCATCCGCCTGCGTCGCCATATCGGACCGCTGAGCGACGCACTGCTGGATCTCACGGAAATCGAAACCCCGCTGTTACCACAGGCCTTGCGCGACCGGTTGCGCGACAATGCCAACCGGGTCCGACGGTCTGTCGAAGAGGTGACCGAAGTCCGCGACCGGTTGCAAACCCTGACCACTCATCTGAACCTGTCCAACGACGCGCGTCTGGGGCGCAACAGCTATTTGCTGTCTGTTGTGGCAGCGATTTTTCTGCCCCTTGGCTTCTTAACCGGGCTGTTCGGTGTTAATCTCGCAGGAATGCCGGGAACCGAAGCACCTTATGCTTTTGCGCTGCTCTGCGCGGGGGTGGCAGTGCTGGGTGTTGCTGTGTTTGTGGTTCTGCGCTGGATCAAGTGGTTTTAGGTTGCACGCGCGCTGCGGGCTGGAAACCTGCGCCAAGGCCCGCTATCAGTGCCCCGGTTGGAATGGACGCAGTATGACAGACACAATTCTTTCCCGATGTCAGGCGCACGGGCTGCGCATGACCGAACAACGGCGCACCATTGCGGCAGTGCTCGAAGCAGCGGATGACCACCCGGATGTGGAAGAATTGCACAGCCGCGCCGCTGCCGCCGATCCGCGTATTTCATTGGCCACCGTCTATCGGACGGTCAAACTGTTCGAAGAAACCGGAATCCTTGAAAAGCACGAATTCGGCGATGGCCGCGCCCGCTATGAAACCGCAGACCGCGAACACCACGACCACCTGATCGACATGCAAACCGGCGAGGTGATCGAATTCGTCGACCCCGAGATTGAGGCATTGCAGGAACGGATCGCGGCAAAACTAGGGTACGCGCTAAAGGGGCACCGGCTGGAACTTTACGCCGTACCGCTCAAAAAACGCTAGACAGCGCCAGACAGAAAACATCACGACCCGATAATCGCGCCTTGCATCCCCGGCGCGCACGCGTATGGCTGAGCCGTCAACGCACAGGAGTCTTGAATGGACAATATCCGCGGTAGCATCCTGATGGTTCTGGCGATGCTGGGCTTCGCACTGGAAGATATGTTCATCAAGCAAATGGCCGGGACCCTGCCTGTCGGGCAAATCCTGATCCTGCTTGGGATCGGCGGTGCGCTCATTTTCGGCACTCTCGCGCGTGTCTACGGTGATCCACTGCTGTCGCGGGCGCTGCTGCACCCCGCAGTCATCCTGCGCAATACCGGAGAGGTGGTCGGCACCCTGGGATATGTGCTTGCCATCGCGCTGACGCCGCTTTCGTCCGCCTCGGCCATTTTGCAAGCGACACCGCTGGTGGTCACCATGGGGGCGGCGCTGTTTCTGGGCGAAACCGTTGGCTGGCGGCGCTGGGCGGCGGTCAGCGTCGGACTTTGCGGCGTGTTGCTGGTTATCCGGCCCGGTCTGGACGGGTTTGATGCCAATTCGCTTTTCGCCGTTCAGGGGGTCATTGGGCTGGCCATCCGGGATCTGGCCACACGGCGCGTGCCTGCACATATCACATCGCGGCAACTGTCCACCTATGCCTTCGTCATTGTGATCCCCACAGGGGCGGCCATGCTGTTCTTTAACCTCGCCGGTCAGACGCCGGTGATGCCGGACACTGAAAACACGCTGCGCATGGTCCTTGCGATCATCGCCGGGGTCGGCGGCTATTACGCCATCGTTGCGGCGACACGGATCGGGGATCTGTCGATGATCGCGCCCTTCCGCTATACGCGGCTGATCTTTGCGCTGATTATCGGCTTTCTGGTCTTCGGCGAACGGCCTGACCTGCTGACACTGATCGGCGCAGGGGTTATCGTATCATCAGGCATTTATACCTTCTGGCGCGAAGCCCGTCTGCGGCGTACTTCCCTTGCGTCATAACCCGCGCTATAGAGCGCGCGATACCGCTAACATCCGGCACAGGAGCCATCCATGAGCACCATTATCGACATTCACGCCCGCGAAATCCTCGACAGCCGGGGCAACCCCACGGTGGAAGTCGACGTCATCCTGGAAGACGGCACAATGGGCCGCGCTGCCGTGCCATCCGGGGCATCCACCGGCGCGCATGAAGCCGTGGAAAAGCGCGACGGTGACAAATCGCGCTATATGGGTAAGGGCGTGCTGGACGCCGTCGCCGCTGTGAACGGTGAAATAGCCGAGGCGATCCTGGGATTTGATGCAACCGAACAGGTCGCCATCGACATGGCCATGCTGGAACTGGACGGCACCCCGAACAAAGGACGGTTGGGCGCAAATGCGATCCTTGGTGTCTCGCTTGCCGTGGCCAAAGCCGCCGCTGATTTCACCGGCCAGCCGCTCTTTCGCTATATCGGCGGCACCTCCGCCCGGACCCTGCCCGTCCCGATGATGAACATCATCAATGGTGGCGAACACGCGGATAACCCGATTGATATTCAGGAATTCATGATCATGCCAGTCGCTGCGGAAAACATCCGCGAAGCGGTGCGCATGGGGGCCGAAGTGTTCCACACACTGAAAAAAGAACTGTCTGCGGCAGGCCACAACACTGGCATCGGCGACGAAGGTGGCTTTGCCCCGAACCTTGAAAGCACCCGCGTCGCACTTGATTTTATCATGACCTCAATCGAAAAAGCGGGCTACAAGCCGGGCGAAGATATCTATCTGGCGCTCGATTGTGCCGCGACCGAATATTACAAAGATGGCAAATACGAGATGGCAGGCGAAGGTATTTCCCTCAGCAGCCAAGAAAATGCGGAATATCTGGCCAAACTGGCCACCGACTACCCGATCATCAGCATCGAAGACGGCATGTCCGAAGATGACTGGGACGGCTGGAAAACCCTGACCGACATGATCGGCGACAAGGTCCAGCTGGTCGGTGACGATCTGTTCGTGACCAACCCCGCACGGCTGGCCGACGGGATCGCCAAAGGCTCCGCCAATTCCATGCTGGTCAAGGTCAACCAGATCGGCACGCTGACCGAAACCCTGCAAGCGGTTGACATGGCACACCGGGCGAAATTCACCAATGTGATGTCGCACCGGTCGGGCGAAACTGAGGACGCAACAATCGCCGACCTCGCCGTCGCCACCAACTGCGGTCAAATCAAAACTGGCTCGCTCTCGCGCTCTGACCGGCTGGCCAAATACAACCAGCTGATCCGGATCGAGGAACTGCTGGGCGAAACAGCCGTCTACGCCGGGCGCTCCATCCTCAAGTGAGACACTTTATGATCCCCGCACAGGGCGCCCCTTTGCTTGGCGAGGCAGGCGCTCTTGCGGTGATCGGTGAAGCCTACGGACAGGATGCCGATTGGATCGTCATTCCAAAGGCGCGTATTCATCCAGACATGTTCGACCTCTCCACCAAAGAACTTGGATACGCGGCACAGAAATGGGTGAATTACGGTCTGAAGGTCGCCATCCTTGGCGACTTCTCAGCCGAGAATGAACGATCGACAGCCTTTGCAGACTTCCTGCGCGAGACCAATCGCGGCGATCGCCTAGTGTTTGTTGCGGATCTTGCCAGTCTGCCATGACCATCACCGCGTTCTTCGAACACCCGCATTGACCACGACAAAAAAGAAGGGGCCCAAAGCCCCTTCTCTCTTTGCATAAAGCAACCAAGAATTAATCCCAGAAACCTTCGTCGACTTCTTCCATCGACTCCAGCTCTGCTTCGGATTTGTTGGTCACATAGGCATATGTCTCATCATCCACAGCAGCCAGACGAACACTGTCCAGCGGGATCATGACATGCTTGTCACCGATATCAAGGAAACCACCGATTTCAGCGATAATACCGATCATCTGGCCGTCTTTGCTCAGCACGATGTCTTCGATTTCACCGATATTGTCCCACTCGGCATCGACTTCACTGTAAACAGTGTTGTCGTTCCAAGACTGCGTCTCTGCATCAACAGCAAGGCGATAGATGTTGCCGCCGGTGATGTCGCGGGTCCGGATATAACCATCCGTTGCGGCGTCAGACGCATCAGCCGACATTGTCATGTCAGAGTCCATCGTCGTGGCGTCCGTACCCAACTGAGTATCAGCAGTCATTGTGCCTTCGGCTTCAGGGACCAGTGTGTCCGTTTCCGCTGTCATCGCGTTCGGATCAGTGATCATCTGGCTGTCCGTATCGGTGTCCAGCGTTGTGGCATCCGATTGAGCAATTGCCGTGGTGCCAAGCAGGGCCACCAGCGCGGTTGCGGTTGTGATCTTGAATACGTTTGTCATTGTGCATCTCCTTTGAAGTTGCGTTCTGGTTAATCAACAACGACGCTGGCAAAGGGTTCCAGAGCGGCGAAAAGAATTTCGGGGAACACGGGCAAGGATATGAAGAGTGAATTCGTTAACGAATTCATACCGCAGCGTGTTGCAAAGTCCGACGCTTTTCCGATGCATGTCCGACGCAATACTGATGGGGAAAAATGACCATGACAGCAGATGAAATCATCGCCAAACTCGGCCTCTCTCCACATCCAGAAGGGGGGTATTACCGCCAGACCTGGGTTGCTGGAAATGAAGGGCGGCCCTGCGGAACCTGCATTTATTTCCTGCTCAAAGCAGGCGCATCCAGCCATTGGCACAAGGTCGATGCAGTTGAAATCTGGCACTATTACGCGGGCGCACCGCTGATATTATCCATCACAGACAGCGATGATGGCCCCGCAACCGACCACCACCTTGGCCCTGATCTGGCGGCAGGGCAATTCCCGCAAGCGATTGTTCCCAAAGACAATTGGCAGGCTGCCCGCACAACAGGCGATTGGACCTTGGTCGGTTGCACCGTGTCACCGGGCTTCCGGTTCGATGGGTTTACCCTTGCTGCACCCGGCTTTGATATCCCGCGCTAGCGATCCCCGAACATATCACCAAAGCCCCCAAGGACAGAACCTTCACCCTTGTTGCCACCAACCGCCGCCGCACGCATCACCCGATCCGCCAGCCGCGAAAACGGCAGGCTTTGCAGATACACCGTACCCGGCCCACGCAACGTCGCCAGAAACAGCCCTTCGCCGCCGAACACCATTGACTTCAAACCACCGGCCCGCTGAATGTCATATTCAACCCCCGCCGTGAACGCCCCGATACAGCCAGTATCAACGCGCAGCACCTCGCCGGGGCGCAGTTCTTTCTTCACGACAGAGCCCCCCATATGGATAAAGGCCATCCCGTCGCCGCGCAGCCGCTGCATGATAAAGCCTTCGCCACCAAAGAAGCCGACCCCCAGTTTTTTCTGGAACGCGATATCAGTGGATGTGCCATAAGCCGCACAAAGAAACGCATCTTTCTGGCAAATCAGTTCTTCGCCGATCAACGCCATATTGATCGGAATAATCTTGCCCGGATAAGGTGCCGCAAAAGCCACCCGCTTCTTGCCCTGACCCGTATTGGTGAAATGGGTGATAAAGATGCTTTCGCCGGTCAGCACACGTTTGCCCACATTCAAAAGTGATTGCATGATGCCGCTGTCCGGGGTCGATCCGTCACCCATTTTCGCTTCAAAATCAATACCTTCCTCCATGTAATTCATGGCACCGGCCTCGGCGATCACGGTTTCCTTTGGGTCCAATTCGACCTCAACCACCTGCATGTCATCGCCAAAAACTTCAAAATCGACCTCATGGCATTTCATCACCGTCTCTCCTTACACCGCGCCCCTTATTCAAAATCTACGCGGTGAGACGCCCTGACAAAAGGGGGAATTCTTCGCGTGATGCAGCAGAAAAACAGGGAATGCACCGCATTCACCGACCGCGGACAGAGCGATTGGCGCAGCCAATGGCGGAGTCCGCCTCTCAACACGTACGAAAGAAAAAAAGGGGAGCCGAAGCTCCCCTCTAGTTTCGCTGATCAGGCTCACTCATTATATACCGCCCGGTTTTTTGCCTGCGGCCTGATCCGCGTCAGAGGCGAGCGCACCCGCCCCCGGTCTCGTTGTCTCATTTCAATGTGTCTTGCTCAACGTGGCCACGCCGCAAATTTTTTTTTATATGGCAACTGCCAAGCTGCTGTCGCTAGGGTCAGCGTGGCGGTTGCAAGTCCCATCAACTCTACTATCATTAGCTACACCCGCTCGTGCCGCCACAAGTATTGCACTTCATACAGGTCCCGTTCCGGACCAGCGTGTAGTTCCCGCATTCGCCACAAGGATCACCTTCGTAGCCTTGCATCTTGGCCTTGTCGCGCGCTGAAATCGTGGTGGACGTCTTCAGTGCGGCCCGGGCCGTAACCTCGGGGGCCAGCGTTTGCACTGCGGCTGCAGTGTCTGTGCCCGTCGCCAATGCCGTGGCCCCGAAACCGCCCTGCAAGACCACCAGATCCTGTGGCATCCGCTTGCGCAGATAACCGGTGGAGGAAATCTGCTTCAGCACCTCCAGCGAACGGCTCGCGGCATTCTCGCTTGGCGCCTGCACATTGGACACGCCTTCCTGCTCGCCGCGGCCAATATCGTCGAATGTGGCCCCTTCGGGTTTCACATGCGCCAGATCGGTGCGGTCAAGGTAGCTGACCGCCAACTCGCGGAAGATGTAGTCAAGGATCGATGTCGCGTTCTTGATGCTGTCATTGCCCTGCACCATGCCTGCCGGTTCGAACTTGGTGAAGGTGAACGCATCCACGAACTCTTCCAGCGGTACACCGTATTGCAGACCAACCGACACAGCGATGGCGAAATTGTTCATCATCGCCCGGAAGCCAGCACCTTCCTTGTGCATGTCGATGAAGATCTCACCAAGGGACCCATCCGAATATTCACCGGTTCGCAGGTAAACCTTGTGGCCACCGACGATGGCCTTTTGAGTATAGCCCTTGCGGCGCTGTGGCATCTTTTCCCGCTCGCGAGTCCGGACCTCTTGCACGATGATCTTTTCAACGATCTTTTCTGCCAGCACAGCCGCTTTATCCTGCGTGCTGCCGCTTTCCAGAATTTCTGCAGCTTCTTCATCATCTTCGACCAGCGCGGACGCCAGTGGCTGCGACAGTTTCGATCCGTCACGATACAGCGCGTTCGCTTTCACACCCAGCGACCAGCTCAGCTCATAGGCTTTTTGGCAATCTTCAATCGTCGCATCATTGGGCATGTTGATGGTCTTGGAAATCGCGCCCGAGATGAACGACTGCGCCGCGGCCATCATGTAGATATGGCTGTCAACGCTCAGATAACGCTTGCCTTTTTTGCCACATGGGTTGGCGCAATCAAAGACGCTGTAATGCTCTTCTTTCAGGAAAGGCGCGCCTTCCAGTGTCATTGTCCCGCAGACGTGGTCGTTGGCTGCCTCTACATCCTGCTTGGAATATCCAAGGTGGCGCAGCAGATCGAAGGTCGGATCGTTCAGCTTGTCCACTGGAATACCCAGCGTTTTGGTGCAGAACTCTTCGCCCAGCGTCCATTGGTTAAAGACAAAGCGAATATCAAAGGCCGAAGCAAGCGCCGCTTCCACCTTGTCCAGTTCTTCCTGGCCGAAGCCATGGCCGATCAGCGAGGTGTGGTTGATCGCAGGCGCCTGCCCTATCGTGCCGTGGCCGACCGCGTAGGAAATGATTTCCTCGATCTGTGCCGGACCATAGCCCAGTTTTTCCAGTGCAGCGGGCACCGATTGGTTGATGATCTTGAAATAACCACCGCCGGCCAGTTTCTTGAATTTCACCAGCGCAAAGTCAGGCTCGATCCCGGTTGTGTCACAGTCCATGACCAGACCGATGGTGCCTGTCGGCGCGATGACCGACACTTGCGCGTTGCGATAGCCGTGCTGTTCACCCAGCGACAGCGCCTCGTCCCAGGCCGAGACAGCAAGGTTCACCAGACGGTCATCGGGGCAATTCGCATGGTCCAGTGGCACCGGCTTCACCGCAAGCTTGTCATAGCCGGTCGATTTGCCCAAGGCCGCCTGACGGTGGTTCTTGATGACGCGCAGCATGTGCTTGTCGTTCTTGGCAAAGCCCGGAAACGGCCCCAGCTCGCCCGCCATTTCGGCGGATGTGGCATAGGACACACCTGTCATGATCGCGGTCAGAGCAGCGCCCATGGCGCGGCCTTCGTCGCTGTCATAGCCAAAGCCCATGTTCATCAGCAGACCACCGATGTTGGCATAGCCCAGACCCAACGTGCGGAAGTCATAAGACCGCTGCGCGATTTCCTTGGACGGGAACTGCGCCATCATCACAGAGATTTCCAGCGTCACCGTCCACAGACGCGTGGCGTGCATGTAGTCTTCGACCTGAAACTGCCCATCTTTGTAGAACTTCAGCAAGTTCATCGACGCGAGGTTACAGGCGGTATCGTCCAGAAACATATATTCGGAACAAGGGTTTGAGCCGCGGATTTCGCCATCTTCCGGGCAGGTGTGCCACGCATTGACCGTGTCGTGATACTGGATGCCCGGATCGGCACAGGCCCATGCGGCGTGGCCGACCTGTTCCCACAGATCACGGGCTTTGATGATCTTGGCGACCTCACCATTACGGCGGTTGACCAGCTTCCAGTTCTCGTCCTTCTCAACAGCTTTCAGGAACGCATCGGTGACGCGGATCGAGTTGTTGGAGTTCTGACCAGAAACGGATGAATAGGCTTCCGAATCCCAATCGGTATCATAGGTTGGGAATTCGATGCTGCTGTAACCCTGCTTGGCGTAATCCAGTACCCGCTTGATGTAAGTCTCGGGGATTGCGGATTTTTTCGCATCTTTGACGGCAGCCGCCAGAGTGTCGTTAGTCTTGGGGTCATAGGCCGCGATTTCTTCGCCGTCCCAGGATTTGATCGCGGCAAAGATCGCGTTCAGATAGCGTTCGTGCATCTTGGAGCCCGCGACGATAGACGCCACTTTCTGCTCTTCAATGACCTTCCAGTTGATGAATTCTTCGATATCGGGGTGATCGGCATCCACGATCACCATCTTGGCCGCACGGCGGGTGGTGCCGCCGGATTTGATCGCGCCCGCAGCCCGGTCACCGATTTTCAGGAAGCCCATCAGGCCGGATGATTTGCCGCCACCGGACAGTGCCTCGCCTTCGCCGCGCAGCGACGAAAAGTTGGTGCCCGTACCAGAGCCATATTTGAACAGCCGCGCTTCACGCACCCAAAGATCCATGATCCCGCCGTCATTCACCAGATCATCGCCGACCGACTGGATAAAGCAAGCATGCGGCTGCGGATGTTCATAGCTGGATGTGGATTTGGTCAGCTCGCCGGTCTGGTAGTCCACGTAGTAATGCCCTTGCGCCGGACCGTCGATGCCGTAAGCCCAGTGCAGACCGGTGTTAAACCACTGTGGGCTGTTCGGTGCGGCGCGCTGGGTGGCCAGCATGTAGCGCATTTCGTCAAAATAGGCGCGAGCGTCTTCCTCGGTCGAGAAATAGCCGCCCTTCCAGCCCCAATAGGCCCAAGCCCCGGCCAGACGGTCAAAAACCTGCTTGGCAGAGGTTTCGCCACCGAATGTCGCGCCTTTGGCAGGCTCGGACCGCCACAGGAACTCAGGAACGCCCTTTTCCTTGATCTTTTTCACAGCAGAGGGCACGCCCGCCTTCCGGAAATATTTCTGAGCAATAACGTCAGAGGCAACCTGACTCCAACCGCCCGGAATTTCACAATCATCCAGCTTGAAAACGATGGTCCCGTCCGGATTACGAATCTCGGAGGTTGTCGTTTTGAAAGCCAGCGCCGCGTAAGCGTCCTGCCCGCATTTCGTGAAATTGCGTTCGATCTTCATATATCTGCCCCTTTTTTTTCGTGCGGCCGTCGTTGCGGCTAAACTTCTACCCGCGGCTCACTTTTCGCCCCGGAAACTTGCAATTCTGTGCGCATCAGCCTGTATGAGACGGCCCCGGTCATTGACCGGCGATTGTGTATGACGTTGCTGATAAAGCCACGTCGACTTTCTGGAACTGTCTCGTGCGGACACCACATTTAGTGCCCATCTGATCTGCCCGCACAAACTGGACCATCTAGCCCTTGGGGGTCAACGGATTTTTAACACCAAATGTCGATTAAAGAACTTGACGGTTTTTAGCCAACCTGCCCCAGCCGGGGGCATGATGATTCATGCACCGGGTTATACACAGGTACGGCTCAAACACCGGTCCGTGAAATCCCTTTCGTTCGGCCCACTTATCTCCGAACGCTCAATAATCACCTCAACGGCGTCAGCGGGACGCATGTGATTCTATAGGTGAAACAAGCTCTTATCCCTTAGGCCGTGACAGTGATCGGCCACACACCCACAGGATGTGAGCCCCCTTAGGGGCGATACTCTCTAAGCGTTAAAAGAGGAGATTGTGGTCGGGGCGGAGAGATTCGAACTCCCGACCCTCTGTTCCCAAAACAGATGCGCTACCAGGCTGCGCTACGCCCCGAACCAAGGCTGTCTTTAGCGACACCGAACTGATTTGAAAAGCCCTAACCAGAGGAATTTTCACCACAAGGCAAAATAGCGTCCGGACCAAAGCTAGGATGTTGCAATACATCGCCAACAGCGATGCCAAGCCGCTCCGACAGACCGCCGTTAATCTCCAGCACCATCTGCACACCCTGCCCGCCTGGGACCGGTGTCAGATTGCCTGGCTCAGCATTTTGGTAGAGTGTCAGGATTTCGCCCTCTGGGCTGACGAACAGCATGTCGAGTGGAATCAATGTGTTCTTCATCCAGAAGCTTACGGGCTGCGGGCGCTCGTAGATGAACAGCATGCCGGTTAGCATCGGCATGTTTTCCACGTGCATCAGACCGCGCGCACGTTCCTGCGGCGTGTCGGCGACTTCAACGTTGAAATGCACCTGCCCCCAGTCACCCGTCACTGTCACCTTGTCCGGGGCGCAAACCGCCCAGACAGGTTGCGCAGCCAGCACAAAGCTGGCTGCAACCATTGCAAGCTGTCTCACTTGGCTGCGATCTCCCAGCCGATGACTTCGATCGCCATGCGACCACGTTCGCCATCGACAAGGCGCAAACCGACAGCTTCGCCTGATTGAAGATCAGACAGGCCGGACCTGCGCAAAACTTCGACATGGATGAAGACGTCTTCATCACTGCCGAACACATTTGCAAAACCAAAACCCTTTGCCTTGTCGAACCATTTCACACGCGAAGGCTCTATTGGCCTGTTTGCAATATCTTCGGCCGTGAACTCGACCATATCGCGCAGCGGAACAGCTGCATCACTTTTTGGCGGTGTAATCGCCAGTACTTGCGTGGCTTGAAGTCCACGCTGCGTATCCTGCACCAGTATTTCGATCATCGATCCATCGACAACGGATCCCTGCCCAAAGTTCCGAAGCACATTTGCATGAAGCAATATGTCCGGCCCTCCGAGATCAGCAATCACAAATCCAAACCCCTTTGATGGGTCGAACCACTTCACCTGGCCATGTACACGTCGCTGGCAGTCGGTGTCCTGCGTATTCATCACGTCTTCCCCTCGGCCACTTTCTTCTTTGTGCAAAAGTGACCGTCTTTCTCTCTACCCGGAACAATCACGACCAGAAAACAACCTTAACTGCAAGGCCCAAGATTTCACGTAGCGTGAATTCACGGGCTTAGGCGGGCTATTTCCCACTCCTGATCAATCGTTTTACGCGACCACCGAAACCGGTCGTGTAGTCTAAATGCGCCATCGGACCAAAACTCGATCTCCAATGGCGTTATACGAAAACCGCCCCAGAAGGGAGGCCGTTCGGGGTCCCGACCCTTCTGTACTGTAACTTTTGCAACCTCAGCCATCAAAGCCGCGCGCGACTTGAGTGGCTGCGATTGCCGTGATGCCCATGCACCCAATCTGCTGTTGAGTGAACGGGAATGGTAATATTCATCTGCAACCGGCCCATCCTCTTTGCTTACAAGGCCGCGCACACGAAGCTGCCGCCCAAGGGACTTCCAGTGGATCACAAAAGCCGCTTTCCCGGAATACGTGATCTCTTCAGATTTTATGCTCTTGTAGTTTGTGTAAAAGACAAATGCGTCCGGCTCAATGTTCTTTAGCAAAACCATGCGGACATTTGGCATACCTGTTGCATCCACAGTCGATAGCGCCATTGCGTTCGCGTCGCTTGGTTCTGTTTCCGTCGCCGTATTTAACCAATCCCGCGCTATTGCGAATGGGTCGTCTCCAGCAAATATGCCAATTCGATCAGACATTTCCGACCCTTTTGCTCCGTCAATTGTCAGCCTTAGGCTCAATCTGCGGATGTGGCAACCTTTTACCGAATATGTTCAGGCGCTTGATGACATGTCTGCAATCGCCTAAACCAATGATCAACAGGAAAAAACACACGAGGACGACGGGGATGAGCGCAGAATTAATGCACGGAAAACGCGGGTTGATCATGGGTTTGGCAAATGACAAATCCATCGCCTGGGGCATTGCAAAAGCCTGCGCCGACGCAGGTGCGACGCTTGCGTTTTCATATCAGGGCGATGCGCTGAAAAAGCGGGTCGAACCACTGGCCGCGTCGGTCGGTTCCGATATTGTCCTCCCTTGCGATGTAGACGATGAAGAATCGATCGACGCCTTATTCGCTGCGTTGCAAGAGAAATGGGGCAAGCTTGATTTTATCGTGCATGCCATTGGTTTTTCTGACAAAAGTGAACTGCGTGGCCGCTATGTCGACACCAGTCGCCAGAACTTTCTAACGTCGATGGATATTTCGGTCTATTCTTTTACAGCTGTCGTAAAGCGGGCTGAAAAGATGATGACCGAAGGCGGCTCCTGCCTGACGCTGACCTACTATGGCGCCGAAAAAGTCATGCCGCATTACAATGTCATGGGCGTCGCCAAGGCCGCGCTGGAGGCATCGGTGCGCTACTTGGCCGAGGACTTGGGCAAAGATAATATCCGCGTTAACGCGATCAGCGCTGGGACGATCAAGACCCTCGCGGCTTCTGGCATTGGTGACTTCCGCCTGATCATGAAATGGAACGAATATAACTCTCCGCTGCGCCGCACCGTGACACAGGAAGAAGTCGGCAAATCCGCGCTTTACCTGCTCTCGGACCTGGGCAGCGCGGTTACGGGAGAGGTGCTGCACGTCGACGCCGGCTATCATGTTGTTGGCATGAAGGCTGTAGACGCGCCCGACATCACAAAGGAATAGCAGCGCCGAAGTTGTAGGCATCACCTCTTAATCGCCCCAATTGTGACGTTACGTCACTTTAGGGCGAATTAGCGTAGTGCCTGCTGTCTATCAGAGGCACTGCGCGCATTAATTGACCAGCATCCGGTGGATTCAGCGCATTGACGCCTTTGGTGATTCACGTGCAATTGTGAAATAAGTGCGCGTCAGGACCGATATGTGGCGATGCTGCGCAGATCGTACCCGGATAAGAGGACCCGCATATGACCGATAACCGCCTGCCCCACGAAAAAGGTTTCCATATCAGCTGGGATCAGATTCACCGCGACAGCCGCGCGCTGGCATGGCGGCTGGATGGTCAAGGGCCCGATGACGGCGCATGGCGTGCGGTTGTGGCAATCACCCGTGGCGGCATGGCCCCGGCGATGATTGCCGCACGCGAGTTGGATATCCGTACTGTCGATACGATCAGCGTCAAAAGCTATGATCACCAAGATCAGGCCGAAGCCATGGTGCTGAAATCGCCTGATAAGGAACTGATGGGTGACGGCACCGGCATTTTGATCATTGATGACCTTGTCGATAGTGGCAAAACGCTCGAACTGGTCCGCAAAATGTACCCCAAGGCGCATTTTGCCACGGTCTACGCCAAGCCAAAGGGCCGCCCGCAGGTGGACACATTCATTACAGAGGTCAGCCAGGACACGTGGATCTTTTTCCCGTGGGACATGGCCCTGCAATATGTCGAACCCTATCGCGGCAAAGACTGACACCATGCCATTGCCCCGCACCGCGACCACATTTACCCCGCCGGTAATGGCGGCGCGGCGCTGGCTGGATGGGGTCACCCACCCCGCCGACCGCCCGCTTTTGAATGTCAGTCAGGCCGCCCCTGTCGATCCGCCCCCCGCACCATTGCGCGAGGCGATGGCCCGGATCGTTGTGGATGACCCGGACGCGCATCTTTACGGGCCTGTGCTTGGCCTGCCTGCATTACGTGAAGAGGTCGCGAAGCAATGGTCCGCGGCTTATGGTGGCAAGATCACCCCTGCGCAGGTCGGTATCACCTCTGGCTGCAACCAAGCCTTTGCCGCCGCCATCGCCGCGCTTTGCGGTGAAGGGGATGAGGTGATCATCCCGGTGCCCTATTACTTCAACCACCGCATGTGGATGGATATGTCGGGTGTCAAAACCGTTCCCTTGCAGGCGGGCGACGGGATGATCCCAGAGGCGCAAGTGGCGGCCAAGCTGATCACCCCGCGCACCCGCGCCATTGCCCTTGTCAGCCCGAACAACCCATGCGGCGTTGAATATCCGGCAGAAACACTGCGCGCCTTTATGGCGCTCGCGCGGGAACATAAGATCGCGCTGATCGTCGATGAAACTTATCGCGACTTCGACAGCCGCAGCGGTGCCCCGCATGATCTTTTCGCAGATCCCAACTGGGCAGACACGCTGATCCACCTTTATTCTTTCTCGAAAGCCTACCGGCTGACGGGGCACCGTGTCGGCGCAGTCATCACGTCAGAACAGCGGATGGCAGAGATCGAAAAATTCCTCGACACGGTCACCATCTGCCCCAACCAAATCGGGCAGCGGGCCGCACTATGGGGGATGCAGCACCTTCAGGAGTGGCTGGCTGGCGAGCGGTTGGAAATTCTCGACCGGCGCGCGGCGATTACGGACAATTTCCCTAAGCTCGGCGCGCAAGGCTGGGATCTGCTTGGTTGCGGTGCATATTTTGCATATCTCAAGCATCCATTCCCGATCTCTTCGGCAGAACTGGCACCACTACTTGTGCGCGATTCAGGCGTACTTCTATTGCCGGGGACGATGTTCATGCCGGACGATGTGCCGGGAGGCGATTCCCAGTTGCGGGTCGCTTTTGCGAATGTCGACCGAGACGGGATTGAAACACTGTTCGACAGGCTGTCAAACCTCCGCTTCTGACACTTGCACCCCTGCCGCAGGAACCGTATTCATGCGCGACCTCACAGGGCGGAGCATGCGCAGACAATGGCAAAGAAAAGCAAAAAATACGGTGGCTGGATTATTGTTGGCGTGGTCCTCGTCGGACTTGCCGGTTTTGGGACAGGCGGGCTAAGCGGCAATATTCGGAACCTCGGCACAGTTGGTGATAAAGACGTCAGCGTCACATCCTATCAGCGTGCGCTGAGCAGCCAGATCAATGCGCTTTCGCAGCAATTCGGCACCGCCCTGTCATTCCAGCAGGCGCAGGCTTTTGGGATCGACCGCGCCGCGCTTAACCAGCTTGTGCTGAACCGCAGTCTGGACAATGAGGCGAGCACGCGCGGCATCTCTATCGGCGATCAGAATGTCTTTGAAAGGCTGCGGTCGTTCCGCGAATTTCAGGGCGCGAATGGTTTTAACCGTGAAAGCTATCGGTTTGCGCTGCAGCAGACCGGCCAGACCGAAGCACAGTTCGAAACTGAAATTCGCGAAGATATCGCCCGTACCCTGCTACAGACTGCAATCGTGAACGGTGTGCCGGATGCCACGACCTATGCCGATGCGGTTATGCAATATGTGGGTGAACAACGCAGCATCACATGGGCCACCGTCAGCGTTGATGATTTGACCGCACCTGTGCCCGGCGCGACAGACGCGGATGCGCAGGCCTACTATGATGCGAACCCAGATGAATTCACCCTGCCAGAGACACGTGACATCACCTATGTCTGGCTGACGCCCAACATGATCCAAGACGATATGGTCGTCGCCGACGAAGCTGTCGCACAGCTTTATCAGCAGCGCAGCGCAGAATTTGTGCAGCCAGAACGGCGACTGGTCGAACGTCTGGTCTATGTCAGCGCTGCGCGCGCGGAAGAGGCGCTTGCCCGGCTTGAAGCAGGCGATGTGGCGTTTGAGGATCTGGTGGTCGAACGCGGGCTAAGCCTGTCGGATATTGATCTGGGCGATGTTAGCCGCGAAGATTTGCGCAGCGCGGGCGATGCGGTATTCGCCGCCCAACCCGGCGAGGTGGTCGGCCCGTTCAACTCTTCTTTGGGCCCTGCCCTATTTCGGATGAATGCGGTTCTGGCCGCGCAGGAAACCACCCTTGAAGAGGCGACACCTGACCTGCGTCAGGAACTGGCCGCCGAGGCCGCCCGCGACGTCATCAACCAAAACATCGACCAAATCATTGATCTGGTGGCCGGTGGTGCCGCACTCGAAGATCTTGCAGAACGCACCGATATGGAACTTGGCACAATTGCCTGGTCCGAAGACGTGACTGATGACATTGCCGCCTATGAAGCTTTCCGCACTGCCGCTGCCAGCGTCGCAGAAGGTGACTTTGCAGAGGTGATTGATCTGGCCGATGGCGGGATCTTTGCCCTGCGGCTTGACAGCATCACACCCCCGGCCCTGCAACCGCTGGACACGGTCCGCGATGAGGTTGCGACGCTCTGGCAGGAACAGGCCCGGCAAGAGGCGATCATCGCCCGTGCCGAGGAAATCGCGCAAGCGATCCAACCGCTCACCGGCTTTGACACGCTTGGGCTGGAACCCACGGTTGAAAACGATCTGACGCGCCGCAGCTTTATCGAAGGCACACCGCCTGATTTCAACGAGCAAATGTTTGAAATGCGTGTCGGCGACGTGCGCGTTTTAGATGCGGAAGACCGTGCAATCATCGTCCGGCTTGACGATATCGCGCCACCAGATGCAGAGGATGATACCGTCGTCGCACAGCGCGAAACCCTTGCGGAAACCGCCTCTGCCGGGATAGCGCAGGATATCTTTGAAGCCTACACCACTAAGCTACAGGAAGAGACGGACATCAATATCAATCAGGCGACCGTGAACGCGGTGAACGCCCAGTTCCAATAGGTCTGCCATGGCGCTTCTTCCCGATTTCGACAGCTTTGCCAAAGGGTACGACGCGGGCGAAAATCAGATTGTCTACACACGCATCGCGGCCGATCTGGATACGCCTGTTTCGCTGATGCTCAAGCTTTCGGGCGCGGGCGAAAACGCGTTCATGCTGGAAAGCGTAACGGGCGGAGAGGTACGCGGGCGCTATTCAATCATCGGCATGAACCCCGACCTGATCTGGGAATGCCGGGGCACATCATCCCGCGTGAACCGTAATGCACGCTTCGACGAAAATGGCTGGGTGCAGATGGAATCTGACCCGCTGACGGCGCTGCGCGCGTTGCTGGCGGAATCACGGATTGACCTGCCCGCCGACCTGCCTGCCGCGTCTGCCGGGCTGTTTGGCTATCTGGGCTATGACATGATCCGGTTGGTGGAACACCTGCCCGATGTGAACCCTGACCCGCTTGATCTGCCTGACGCCGTGATGTTGCGCCCCTCTGTCGTAGCAGTGCTGGATGGGGTGAAGGGTGATGTGATTCTGGTGGCCCCCGCCTATGTAAATTCCGGCCTGTCCGCGCGCGCAGCCTATGCGCAAGCCGCCGAGCGTGTAATGGATGCTCAACGCGCGCTCGACCGCGCCACACCGGGCGAAAGCCGGGCGCTTGACTTGCCCGATACCGTGGCACCGCCGCAATCAAACTTTTCCCGCGACGGCTATCTGCAGGCAGTGGAAATGGCCAAGGACTACATTCGTGCGGGCGACATCTTTCAGGTAGTACCATCGCAGCGATGGACGCAGGAATTTAACGCGCCACCCTTCGCGCTATATCGGTCGCTGCGGCGCACGAATCCCTCGCCCTTTATGTTCTTTTTTAATTTTGGCGGGTTTCAGGTGATCGGGGCCAGCCCAGAAATTCTGGTGCGGGTGTTTGGCAAAGAAGTCACGATTCGCCCGATCGCCGGCACTCGTCCGCGCGGCGCGACCCCGGCAGAGGACAAAGCGCATGAGCTTGACCTGCTTGCCGACCAAAAGGAACTGGCCGAGCATCTGATGCTGCTGGATCTGGGCCGGAACGACACCGCCAAAGTTTCTAAAATCGGGACGGTCCGCCCGACCGAGCAATTCACAATCGAGCGCTACAGCCATGTTATGCACATCGTGTCGAATGTCGTGGGCGAACTGGCCGATGATCAGGACGCATTGAGTGCGTTTTTCGCGGGCATGCCAGCGGGAACAGTTTCCGGCGCGCCAAAGGTCCGCGCGATGGAGATCATTGACGAGCTGGAACCGGAAAAGCGTGGCGTCTATGGCGGCGGCTGCGGCTATTTTAGCGCCAATGGTGATATGGATATGTGTATCGCGCTACGCACCGCTGTGCTGAAGGATCAGAACCTCTATATTCAGGCAGGTGGCGGCGTGGTCTATGACAGCGACCCTGAGGCCGAATATCAGGAAACCGTGCATAAATCGAACGCCATCCGCAAGGCGGCGGCAGAGGCGAGCATGTTCAAAAGCAGCGGCAACTGATCCACAACGCAGGTGGGTCAAGACCCACCTTACGCCGTGGCAATGTCGCTATTGCATTTCGGACCGTAGCACGCCCGTCAGTGGGGCCACACGCAATTGGTCCGTTTCCATGTTGTCGCCCCACGCACGCAGCGCTTGCAGGGTCTGCGGCATAAGTTGACCAGACAGGACAGCCGATCCCGTTTGTCGGGTCCGGAATGCAGCCTGATCAAGCGCGCGTTCGATGCCCGCCGCGCCTCCACCATCTTTGCTTAGGTCGCGTAGCACCGCAGCGGCGGGCACATTGGCCTGCTGCGCATTGCGCACCGTGTTACCCAGCCCGCGCTCCATCGCCACGAGCCCGCGCCCATCGGCGGCCAGCACTTCGATCACCTGTGACGCGACAGAGCGGTTGATTTGCAAAAGCCCCGTTCCATCGGAATAAAGCGCCACAGCCTCTGGCAGGGTGCCAAATGCCGCTTCCAGCGCGACCTCGACATCCGTCGGCGTCGCCCCCGGCGGTAGCGATATATGCATCGCAACCTCAACGCCTGCGGCCCGATAGGCTTGCATCCGGGCGTTCGCATCACCGCTGATCGGGTTAAGCACAATGGTGACCGGCACGGGCAGTGCGGCGACCATATCAACGGCGTCGGTCAGCATGCCATTGTCGATCAACAGGATCGCGATCATCGGCAGATCGTCGGCATTTTCAAAGTCTGCCGCATAGCGTTGCCACGCAGGAATTTCATCATCTGTGGTCTGTTCGGCAACCGTTTCGGCAGGCTCACCGGCGGTTTCAGAGGGCTCTGCCCCGGGACGGTTGATGCGCACGCCAGGGGCCTGTGGCAGTGCAGACACCTCATCAGCATCGGCTGTGACCTGCGGCAGCGCGGGCGCGTTATTTGCTGCGATATCCATCTCTGGCGCGGCTGGTTCTTCTACCTCTGGCGCGGTCTCGCGCGGTGCTTCGACCACCGTTTCGGTTTCAGCAGGATCATCGACATCGACTGGTGCCTCTGGTGCGGCATCATCTGCTTCCCATGGGAAGGTGACCGGCGCAGAGGTGGTGGCCTCTTCCGGAGCTGCCTCGACGGCCGCAGTCTCGCGTTCCTGGGTGGTTGGCGCTGTGCGCACCGGGTCAGACGTGTTCGGCGTTGATCCCGCGTCAGCCACAATGATCGCCTGATCTTCAGCTGGTTCTTCTGCACTTTCTGCTGCGACGACCGGTGTCTCGTCCGCAGCTGCATCCTCGGCAATCGGGACCGGATCGGGTTTGGGCGCCCCTGAAACGATCACCACTTCATCATCAGGAAGCGCTGTATCGGGCAGTTCTTTCGGCAATTCCGCCAATGCGGGCAGATCTTCGGTAGGCTCTGGCAGAACGATATCTTCTGCCACATCCTGCTCTGGCTCTGTCAGGGTCGTATCGACGGCGACGGCCTCTGGCACGACAAGCGGCTCTTCTTCTGTAAACGTCTCTGCCACGGCGGGTTCTTCTGTGACCACAGGCTCGACCTGTGGCGCAGTGGTTGCTGTGGCGGTATCTTCGACCGGGGCGAGTTCAACCGGGCTATCGTCAGGAGCAGGTTCTGCAAGCATGCCAGCCGCAACCAAATCGGCAAAGGCTGGCTGATTTTCCGCATCATCTGCGCGCGATATTTCGGCACCATCCGGAGCACTATTTTCGCTGGGGGCCAGATCCTGATCCGCGATCTGTTCTGCGCCCCGTGGCTGGTTTGTGACCTGTGACGCCACCCCCAGGCCCACAATGCCCAGCACCAGCGCCCATAGACTGCCTGCTAAACTACTCCGCATTTGCCTTCACCTTATTTCTCTGTCCGCGTCATCCGCGCCCGTTCGACCTTGACGTCAGCCGGGCTCCTAGCACATGTATGGCTGGGCTTGTGCCTTTAGCCAAGGGGTTGATGTTACCCCTGTTTATCTTTGCAGGACATTCGGATGCTACTTCTGATCGATAACTATGACAGCTTCACCTATAATCTTGTCCATTATCTGGGCGAATTGGGAGCGAATGTGGTCGTCAGGCGTAATGATGCGCTGGATGTGCAAGAGGCGATGGCCATGCGACCCAACGCGATTTTGCTTTCTCCCGGCCCTTGCGATCCATCACAAGCAGGGATTTGTCTGGCGCTCGTGCATGCCGCAGCCGAGACCGGTCTGCCTTTGATGGGTGTCTGTCTGGGCCATCAGGCCATTGGTGAGGCCTTCGGCGGCAAGGTCGTGCGCTGCCATGAGATCGTGCATGGCAAGCTGGGTGCGATGCAACATACCGGACAGGGCCTGTTTGCTGACCTCCCAAGCCCGTTTGACGCCACCCGCTATCATTCGTTGATTGTCGAACGGGACACCCTGCCCGACTGTCTTGAGATCACAGCCGCATTGGAAGACGGCACAATCATGGGTCTACAACACAAAACGCTGCCCATTCATGGCGTCCAGTTTCATCCTGAAAGCATCGCCTCCGCCCACGGGCACAAGCTGCTGAACAATTTTCTGGATATGACAAAGGTCCCGGCATGAGCGACGCACTGAAGCCTTTGATTGATGCGGCGGCCAACGGGCCGCTAAGCCGCGCACAAGCCGAAGCGGCGTTCGAGATCCTGTTTGCAGGCGACGCGACACCTTCGCAAATCGGTGGGCTTTTGATGGCGCTGCGCACACGCGGCGAGACGGTCGATGAATATGCCGCCGCTGCCGCTGTGATGCGGTCGAAATGTCTGCCTGTCACAGCCCCCGCAGGGGCCATTGACATTGTTGGTACAGGCGGCGATGGCAAGCACACGCTGAATATCTCGACCGCGACTGCGTTTGTGGTGGCCGGTGCCGGTGTGCCCGTCGCCAAACACGGCAATCGCAACCTATCCTCAAAATCCGGCACCGCTGACGTGCAGGGTAAGATGGGCATCAATGTCATGGTCGGGCCAGAGATCGTCGAACGCGCGCTGGCCGAGGCCGGGATTGGCTTTATGATGGCACCGATGCATCACCCGGCGGTGAAGCATGTCATGCCGACGCGGGCCGAACTTGGAACCCGCACGATTTTCAATATCCTTGGCCCACTGACAAACCCGGCGGGGGTCAAGCGCCAGTTGACAGGTGTCTTCAGTCCGACGCTTATCCGACCGATGGCCGATACTTTGCTCACCCTCGGATCAGAGGCTGCATGGCTGGTCCACGGATCAGACGGCACCGACGAAATGACGATTACCGGCATCAGCTGGGTCGCCGCTGTCAAAGACGGCGCCGTCACCGAATTTGAAGTGCATCCCGAAGATGCCGGCCTGCCGGTGCATGACTTTGCCGCAATCATCGGTGGCACACCCGAAGAAAATGCGCAGGCCTTCCGCGCGCTGCTTGACGGTGAATCTGGCGCTTATCGCGATGCCGCACTGCTGAACGCCGCAGCGGCCTTGCTTGTCGCGGGCAAGGTAAGCGCCCTGCCCGAAGGTGTTGATATTGCGCGGGAAAGCATCGACAGCGGCAGGGCAAAACAGGCGTTGGAAACACTTGCACGTATTACATCTGGCGCGTGATGTTTGACCTCAGCCGCCTTGGTGACTGGGCCGACCTGCCTTTCTTCCGGGACGATCTTCCGGCCATCAGCGCCCAGCTAAATCAGGGGATCCTGCCGCCGCCCGAACTGACATTTGCGGCGCTTGAACGGAGTCAGCCGCAGGCCACACGCGTGGTGATCATCGGGCAGGATCCCTATCACACGCCGGGCAAAGCCGATGGTTTGGCCTTTTCCATTCCGGATGACTTCGGCGGGCGGCTTGATAGTTTGGGTAATATCTTCAAAGAGATAGAGGCTGATCTAAGCCAGCGCCGCAGCAAGACATCGCTGACTGACTGGGCAGATCAAGGTGTTCTGCTGCTCAACACTGCTCTAACGGTGCCACCGGGAAAACCAAAAGCACATGCAAAGCTTGGCTGGTCAGAGCTTGTTCGGCAGGTCATCGCAAAGCTGAACGACCAGCCGCGCGCCTTCATCCTCTGGGGCGGTCCCGCGCAGCGCTATGCCAGCCATATCACGGGCGATCACCTGATCCTGACATCCGCGCACCCATCGCCGCTGTCATGCCATCGGGGCTTTTTCGGCTCGCGCCCATTTTCAAAGGTGAACCAGTGGCTTATTGAACGAGGGCAAGAACCAATACACTGGGCGGACTGATGAGCGATATTCTCGAAAAAATCAAAACCTACAAATTGGAAGAGGTCGCCGCCCGCAAGGCCGAGACACCACTGTCCGAGCTCGAAACGCGCGCCCAGAATGCATCACCCACACGCGGGTTTGCCGAAAAGCTGACGGACGCGGCGCGCGAAAACTACGGGTTGATCGCCGAGATCAAAAAAGCCAGCCCGTCCAAAGGGTTGATCCGCCCGGAATTCGACCCGCCCGCCCTTGCCGCCGCATATGCTGCCGGTGGCGCCACATGCCTGTCCGTCCTGACCGATGGCCCGAGCTTTCAAGGTGATGACAGCTATCTGGCAGCCGCCCGCGACGCCTGCGACCTGCCGGTCCTGCGCAAGGATTTCCTTTATGACACCTATCAGGTCACAGAAGCACGGGCGCTGGGAGCAGATTGCATTCTGATCATCATGGCCTCTGTCAGCGATACGCAAGCACAAGAGCTGGAAGCGGCCGCCATCGACTGGAACATGGATGTGCTGATCGAAGTCCATGATCAGGCAGAGCTGGAGCGTGCCAGCGCACTGAAATCCCCGCTGATGGGGATCAATAACCGCAATCTCAAGACATTCGAAACAACGCTCGACACGACGCGGACCCTTTCAAAACTGGTCCCTGCGGACCGGACCATCGTCTGTGAAAGCGGGCTGAACACACCAGAGGAACTGGCCGATATGTCCCGCTACGGCGCGCGCTGTTTTCTGATTGGCGAAAGCCTGATGCGGCAGGATGACGTCGAAGCTGCCACCCGGCAGTTGCTGGCCAATCCGCCTGTTGGGGGCATGTAATGTCCGGGCTCAGCCATTTCGACCAGGACGGCAAGGCGCATATGGTCGATGTGTCTGACAAACCTGTCACCGCGCGTATCGCCGTGGCCGAAGGGTTCATCCGGATGACCGCCGAAACGCTGGCCCTGATCACCGAAGGCCGCGCGGAAAAAGGCGACGTGTTGGGCATCGCCCGGATCGCAGGCATCATGGGGGCCAAGAAAACTGCCGCGCTGATCCCGCTCTGCCACCCGCTGCCGATCACAAAGGTGGCGCTGGACCTGACAGCAGACCCCGCCCTGCCCGGCATCCGGATCACGGCAACGGTGAAAACCGGCGGTCAAACCGGTGTCGAAATGGAAGCGCTGACCGCCGTCAGCACCGCCACGCTGACAGTCTATGACATGGTGAAAGCCGTGCAAAAAGACATGGAAATCGGCGGCATCCGCGTGACGCTGAAGGATGGCGGCAAATCGGGGCGGTTTGAACAGCCATGACAACGCGGGGCGGGTTTTCAGACAGAGTCACAGTGTGGGTTAAAATGATCACAAATCAGACCTATGCCGATTGGGAAGAGGCCAACCTACGAGCACTAGCGCCATGATCACGGTCGAAGAGGCGCTTTCCCAGCTTTTCGCCCTCGTCTCTCCGCTCGACGCAGAGAATGTTGTGCTGCGCGACGCGCATGGGCGCGTGCTCGCGACACCAATACAGGCCCGGCGTGACCAGCCACCCTTCCCTGCCTCGGCCATGGATGGCTATGCGATTGCCGGTCAGGATGCAACGGTGGGCAGGCAGTTTTCCGTGATCGGCGAATCCGCCGCCGGGCATGGGTTTTCCGGGACTGTCGGACCGGGCCAGACGGTCCGCATCTTCACCGGCGCGCCGATGCCTGCGGGCACGGATCGCGTGATCATTCAGGAAGATGTCATCCGAGACGGCGACACGATCACCCTTGGCGATAGGCTTGACGACAAACCGCACGTGCGCCCCGCCGGAGCCGATTTCAGGATCGGCGACAGCATCAGCGCGCCCCGCCTGCTTGGCCCGTCGGATATCGCGCTGCTGGCGGCGATGAATATTGCAGAGGTTCCGGTGACCCGCCGCCCCGTGGTGGCGATCATCCCGACCGGTGACGAGCTGGTACAACCCGGAGAGACGCCGGGAGATGATCAGATTATTGCTTCCAACAGCTATGGATTGGCGGCGCTGCTTGATCGCCTCGGCGCACAACCGCGTTTGCTCCCGATTGCGCATGACACCATACCGTCCCTTGAACTCGCTTTTGAGCTCGCTAGCGATGCGGATTTAATCGTAACCATCGGGGGGGCGTCGGTCGGTGATCACGATCTGGTCGGCGATGTGGCCCAAGCCCAAGGCATGGACCGCGCGTTCTACAAGATCGCGATGCGGCCCGGTAAGCCGCTGATGGCGGGCCGCATGGGAACGGCAACGATGATCGGATTGCCCGGCAATCCCGTCTCGGCCATGGTCTGCGGGCATATCTTTCTGGCACCTGTGATCCGCAAAATGCTGGGCCAAGGTGCGGCACCCGTGCCGCGACAGACTGCGGCGCTCGCCCATAATATTGGTGCAAATGGTCCGCGCGAACATTACATGCGCGCGCACTTTGGGCCTGACGGTGTCAGGATATTTGACCGACAGGACAGCGCCCTTCTCAGCGTGTTGGCCGATGCGAACTGCCTAGCGGTCCGTCCGATCAGTGATCCTGCCCGTACCAAAGGCGATACGATTGAGATAATCCCGATCTGATCTATGCGGTCTTGAGATAAGACGTATTTGCCAACTTAGACGCGAGACGATTGACACAAAACAGGAACATGCGTAGAACATATGCAAAACCTGCGAGGGGAAAAGCATATGTTGACCAAGAAGCAACTCGACCTGTTGGCGTTCATCCACAAGCGCGTGCAGCGTGACGGTGTCCCGCCCAGTTTTGACGAAATGAAAGAAGCGCTGGATCTGCGATCCAAATCCGGGATTCACCGGCTGATCACTGCGCTAGAGGAACGCGGTTTTATCCGCCGCCTTGCACATCGGGCGCGAGCGCTTGAGATCGTCAAACTGCCTGACTCGATGCAGGCGAAAACCGGGTTCACCCCGCGTGTGATCAATGGCGACAAGCCTGACAGCAAACCCGCCCGCGCGCTACCTGTCGATTCTGGCGCGGTCGAACTGCCCGTCATGGGCCGCATCGCCGCTGGTGTGCCAATCGCCGCAATCAGCGAAGTGTCGCATAATGTGCATGTCCCACAATCCATGGTGGGCACGGGGGAGCATTACGCCCTTGAAGTCAAAGGCGATTCCATGATCGAGGCAGGTATCAACGATGGTGACGTCGTTGTAATCCGCGAGACCGAAGTCGCTGACAATGGCGATATCGTCGTCGCACTGGTCGAAGGCCACGAGGCAACGCTGAAGCGGTTCCGCCGCAACGGCAAAGCGATCGCGCTCGAAGCGGCGAACCCGGCCTATGAAACCCGTGTTTTCCGGGATGATCAGGTCAAGGTGCAGGGTCGGCTGGTCGGTTTGATCCGGACTTATTGAACCTCTGACACAATGACTTCGCTGCTGCGGGTTTCGTCCCGCGACAGCACAATTGGGGGACCTGCGCGACCTTGGCGCTGGTTCCACGGCCTGTTACCTGCAACATGGTGGGCAGTGGTGATCACTAGGTTATCCGCATCTGACAAATCCATTGCCAATGCACCCGTGGCCCTGAGACGTCGCAGGTCGAATACCACACAGGGTCGTGGTCCGGCATCTGTTTGATTGCTGATCAACACATCGGCCCCGTCACAGTCATCTAGTGTGGCCAGCGCCGTTTTCCCAGACACCTGCAAAACCTTCCATCCCGCCACCTGCCCTGTCACGATCCGGCCGTTGCGTGTGATGCCCGTGCGCATCGCGGCCACCTCTTGCGCGACCGGCCCGCCGTCATTTTCCAACCAAATACCTGCGACAAAGCCGCTCCCTGTGGGTTTTGACAGTGCCCGCCCCTCTGGACCGAGCAACCCGATCAGCGTCCCGTTATCAGCGACCAGCAGCGCCGGTCGCGTGCTCTGCTGCCAAAGGACGACGGCGATAAGCACACCTGCCAGCCCCGCAAAGCGCGATCGTCCCTGCCACAAGATAAGCCACAGCAAACCCAGCGTCAGCACCGGCAGCACTGCGCCCTGCGGTGCATGAATATGACCCAAAGCCCCGTCCATTCCCGCGACGCTCTTGGCCACAAACAGTATCCAGCGCAGCCCAAGATCCATGAACCACAGCCCGACCACCCACAGCCCGAACGGGGCGAGGCAGACTGCCAACACGGCAGCCGGCATCACCAGAACCCCCATCAACGGCACGCTCAACAAATTGGCGATCAACCCAAAATGGGAAATCTGATTGAAATGCGCTGCGGCAAAGGGCGCAGTTGCAAGCCCCGCAACACCGGAAGAGATCACAACAGACAGGATCGCCCGCACCCATTTGGGCAGCCGATACATCTGGAACCGGCGCAAATAGGTGAAGACCGCCACCAGCGCCGTGGTCGCCGCAAAGGACATTTGAAAGCCCGGCCCGGTCAGTGCCTCAGGCTGTAGGGCCAGTACGATGATGGCCGCAATGGCCACGGCGCGCAGCGTTAGCGCCCGGCGATCCAGTAGCACCGCCACCAGCATGACAGCGACCATGGTAAAGGCGCGCTCTGTCGCGACATTGCCCCCGGACAGGGCAAGATAAAGCGCACCTACGATCAGCGCGCAGACCGCCGCGATCTTCTTGGTTTGCCAATAGAGCGCAACCCCCGGCACAAGCGCCAGACCATAACGGACCACAGCAAAGATGAACCCGGTGAGCAGCCCCATATGCAGCCCCGAAATCGCCAAAAGATGGGCAAGGTTCGATGCGCGAAGCGCCTCTAGCGTATCCTGTCCCATCGCAGATCGGTCGCCCGTCATGATAGCGGCGGCGAAGGCACCGGTTTCGCCGGGCATGGCAAGCTGCACTGCGTGCGAAATTCGCATGCGGGTCGCAAAGACCCATAAACGCCAGCCTTCCCGTTCGGGTGCAGCAAGCCGCAGAACAGGCGTGCGGGTGTAGCCCACCGCCCCCAGTTGCAGGAACCAGGCGTGGCGCTGGAAATCGAATCCGCCCGGCTCTGCCGGTCCTGCGGGCGGCGAAAGATGCCCGGTCATCATCAACAGATCGCCGGGTTGATATTCGGCGAGCATCTGATCGCCATGCACCGACACGCGCACCCGATCAGGCACGCGGTCAGGGGACATGTTGGACAGGGTAACGTGATCCAGCGTCAGGCGTGGCGCATCACTGGCCGAGCGGTCGATATTCACCACTCTGCCCACAATCGGGCCGTAATAGCGAAAGGTCAGCACCGGGGCGCTGACACTCTCTGTACGCCATTTGGCCAGCCCCGCACCGACGATGATCAGCACTAGCGCCAAGAAAAGTGGGGCATAAGCGACCTGTACCATGCGCGACAGCACAAAAAGAACCAGCGCGATCACGCATCCGATCATGAACACCATCAAGTCAGGTTCAGCAGACATCGAAAAATAGCCACCGATCCCAACCCCAAGACAGACCGGCATCCAGCCGACCAGCGCACCGCGCTGTGCCAGCAACATATCCTGAACAGCGGCCCGCACTTGTTCTTCGTCCCCCGGCTTAGTATCCCCCGCCTGAACCCCATTCTTGGGGAAAGCTGGTTAGCGAAAGGTTAATACCACATGTCCGTTGTCACCCGTTTCGCCCCGTCCCCCACAGGTGCCCTGCATATTGGTGGTGCCCGGACGGCGTTGTTCAACTGGCTGTATGCACGCGGCTATGGCGGCAAATTCTATTTGCGGATCGAAGATACGGACAAGGCGCGATCCACTGATGAAAACAAGCAGGCCATTCTTGACGGGCTGACATGGCTCGGCCTCGACTGGGATGGCGAACCATCTAGCCAAGCGGCCAATGCGGATCGCCACGCGGCGGTTGCGCATGAACTGCTGGATCAGGGAAAAGCCTATAAGTGTTACAGCACGCAGGAAGAAATCGAAGCCTTCCGTGAAAAGGCACGGGCTGAAAAGGCATCTACGCTGTTCCGCTCCCCTTGGAGGGATGTTCCGGAAAGTGAGCATCCGGATGCCCCTTATGTCATACGGATCAAAGCCCCCCGCGACGGGCAAACGACGTTGCATGATGCGGTGCAGGGTGACGTGACATGGTCCAATGATCAGCTTGACGATATGATCTTGCTACGCTCGGACGGCAGCCCGGTGTATATGCTCGCCGTGGTGGTGGATGATCACGATATGGGCGTGACCCATGTGATACGTGGCGATGATCACCTTGCCAACGCATTCCGCCAGAATCTGATTTATGACGCCATGGGCTGGAACAAGCCCGTGCTCGCCCATATTCCGCTGATCTTTGGGCCGGACGGCAAGAAACTGTCCAAACGCCACGGCGCGACCGGTGCTGCCGAATATCAGGCTATGGGCTACCCCGCTGCCGGGATGCGCAATTATCTTGCCCGGCTGGGGTGGAGCCACGGGGATGATGAATTTTTCACCGATGCACAGGCAAAGGAATGGTTCGCACTGGACGGAATCGGCAAGTCGCCCGCCCGGTTTGATTTCAAGAAACTGGAAAATATCTGCGGACAGCATATTGCAGTCGCAGAAGATTCTGCACTGCTGCAAGAAATTTCCGGATTTCTGACCGCAACAGGCCAGCTGCCCCTGACCGAACGTCAATCGGACGGGCTGAGCCGGGCACTGTACTGCCTCAAGGAAAGGGCCAAAACCTTGCCAGAACTCCTTGAAAAAGCGCATTTTATCCTCACATCCGGGCCGATCACACCGGATGAAAAAGCCGCGGCGCAGCTTACAGATGTATCCCGTGGTATACTGTCAGAATTGACGCCGCAGCTGCAAAATGCTAGCTGGTCGCGTGACACTCTTGAAGAGGTCGTCTCATCCGTTGCCGAAGCAAACGACATGAAGTTGGGCAAGCTTGCCGGACCGCTCAGGGCGGCTTTGGCCGGACGGGCGGTATCGCCGAGTGTTTTTGATATGATGTTGGTTCTTGGGCAGGAGGAAACGATTGCCCGCCTAAAGGACGCCAGCGCCTGAAACCAATTCGTTACGAGTTGCAGGCTATCTGGCCACCGACGAAGTAAAACGCGCCGGCGACACTTTGACGTGTCTGCGGCCTACCGAGGGAATAGATATGGCTGAAAATACCGACACCGCAAAGCTGACAATCAAGGGCAAGGAATATGAATTGCCCATCCATTCCCCGACTGGCGGCCCTGATGTGATGGACATCCGCAAGCTTTATGCGCAGGCGGATATTTTCACCTATGACCCTGGCTTTACCTCCACGGCGGCCTGCGACAGCACAATTACCTTTATTGATGGCGACAAGGGGCAGTTGCTACACCGTGGCTATCCAATCGAACAGCTGGCGGGCAAATCGCATTATCTCGAAGTCTGTTACCTGCTGCTTTACGGTGAACTCCCCTCGGCCGAAGAGCTGGAAAAATTCGAATCTCTCGTGACCAATCACACGATGATCCACGAGCAGATGCATAACTTCTTCCGCGGTTTCCGCCGCGATGCCCATCCGATGGCCACGATGGTGGGCGTAGTCGGTGCTATGTCGGCATTCTACCACGATTCGACCGATATCACCGATGCGCATCAGCGCGAGGTCGCATCAATCCGGCTGATCGCCAAGATGCCGACAATTGCGGCGATGGCCTATAAATACTCTATCGGTCAGCCCTTCGTGTATCCGCGCAACGATCTGGATTATGCGGCGAACTTCCTGAACATGTGCTTCTCGGTCCCGGCCGCCGAATACCACGTAAATCCGATCCTCGCCCGCGCCATGGACCGGATTTTCACACTGCACGCGGATCACGAACAGAACGCCTCGACCTCGACCGTGCGTCTGGCCTCATCCTCTGGTGCCAACCCCTTCGCTTGTATTGCTGCGGGTATCGCCTGCCTCTGGGGCCCTGCCCATGGCGGTGCGAACCAAGCCTGCCTTGAAATGCTCAAGGAAATTGGCACGCCCGACCGCATCCCGGAATTCATTGCACGCGCCAAGGACAAAAATGACCCCTATCGCCTGATGGGCTTTGGCCACCGCGTCTACAAAAACTTCGACCCGCGCGCGACGGTAATGAAGGAATCTGCGGACGAGGTGCTGGAACTGTTGGGCGTCGAAAACAACCCGATCCTGCAGGTGGCAAAGGAACTGGAAAAACAGGCGCTTGCCGATCCATACTTTGCAGACAAAAAGCTGTTTCCGAATGTGGATTTCTATTCCGGCATCATCCTCGAAGCGATGGGCTTCCCCACATCGATGTTCACGCCGATCTTTGCATTGGCCCGGACCGTCGGCTGGATTTCGCAGTGGAAAGAACAGCTAAACGATCCGCAGTTGAAAATCGGCCGCCCCCGTCAGCTCTATCTGGGCGAGATGGAACGGAACTACGTCGATATCGAAAAGCGCTGAATGATCGGGCCGCCTTGAGCGGCCCTTTTTATGATATGGCACGGCACACCCAACGCCTGATCCTGCGCGCGGCAAGACAGGATGATCTTGATGATCTCTTTGCGATCTTCAGCGATCCGCAGGCAATGGCCTATTGGTCCACGGCCCCGCATGACAGACCGGCGCGCACGCAGGAAAATCTTGATCGGCTGATCGCTTCAGCAGCCGAGACATTGACCTATTTCGTGATTGAAAAAGACGGTCGTGCCATTGGTACAGCAGGTCAACATCGCGGGACAGAGGTCGGGTTCTTACTGCACCCGGATTACTGGCGGCAGGGCATCGTGACAGAGGCGATGCAGACCATCATCCCCCATCTTTGGCAGGTTACCGATCACACGCAACTGACGGCGGATGCTGATCCGAATAACGTAGCCTCTTGTGGGTTGCTGCGCAGTTTGGGTTTCCACGAAACCCACCGCGCAGCGAACACCTATTGCATCAACGGTGTCTGGTCCGACAGCGTCTATTTTGCGCTTCCGCGTCCGGCAGAGGCTTAGCGCCCTTCGTAAGCGGCAGGACGTTTTTCCAGAAACGCGACAACGCCTTCCTGAAAATCGCGCGTCTGACCACAGCGTCCCTGCAATTTCGCCTCCAGCGCAAGCTGCTCATCCAGCGTATTCTCGAACGATCCGCGAATTGCTTTTTTCAACTGACGGTAGGCCACGGTCGGGCCCTGCGCTAGCGTCGCCGCGCGGTTTTGCACATGTTCCTGAAACGTCGCCTCTGGCGCGGTTTCATAGATCATGCCCCAGTCACAAGCCTGCTGCGCACTAATCTTATCCGCAAAAAGCGCCGCCCCCATTGCCTTTGCTGCACCGATCTGACGCGGCAGCCAATAGGTGCCGCCCGCATCCGGGATCAACCCGATCCGGGTGAACGCCTGCACAAAATAAGCAGCCTCTGACGCGATCACCACATCCGCTGCCAGTGCAAGATTGGCCCCTGCCCCTGCAGCGGCACCGTTCACTGCGGCAATTGTCGGCACGCGGCAATCAAAAATCGCCTTGAGCATCGGGACATATTCATCGCGCAAAGTACGTTCCATATCAGGGATGCCGCCCGCGCTAGCATCGCCCAGATCCTGCCCCGAACAAAAGGCACGTCCGGCCCCTGTCAACACGATCGCGCGCGCGTCCTTCTCAGCCGCTTTCATCGCATGGGTAATCTCTGCCCGCATCTGCGTATTCAGGGCATTCATCATTTCGGGGCGGTTCAGCGTGATCACCGCTACAGAATTACGGATCTCAAGTGTAATGGCCTGATAGTCCATGCGCGTCGTCCTTATTGATATGCTGTATCCAACCTAATGAACTGAACGGTTCAAGGAAGGGCTACGGCACGTCACGAGCGTAATATTTTCTCAAGCTCCGCATTTTCGGCCTCGGTCAGCGTATCCGGGACCGGCGCGCGCTTTCGGATTGCTGTCCAGCCGATGCCCAGTGCAATCAGCAGCAGCGCAGGCGCGGCGAGCCATAGGAAAAGATTGGCACCCCGTGCGTTAGGCCGCAGCAGCACATATTCACCATAGCGGGCGACAATGAAATCCACCGCCTGCTGGTCCGTATCTCCCGCCACTAAACGCTCGCGCAAAAGGATACGCAGATCCTTGGCCAGCGTTGCATTGCTTTCGTCGATACTTTCATTGCGGCAGACCGGGCAACGCAGCCCTTGCGACAGTTCCCGCGCGCGATTTTCCAGCAGCGGATCA
The DNA here is from genome assembly GCF_046640325.1 of Loktanella agnita. Taxonomy (NCBI): domain Bacteria; kingdom Pseudomonadati; phylum Pseudomonadota; class Alphaproteobacteria; order Rhodobacterales; family Roseobacteraceae; genus Loktanella; species Loktanella agnita. The sequence goes on from NZ_JBJMBF010000007.1 coordinate 149,202, forward strand.
TCGAGCATTTCGTCGGGTTCGACAGCCCAGAGCGGCGTGGCGACCATCGCTAGTATCAGCAACAGCCGCCTCATTCGGCGGGCACCGTATTGCGCAGGGTCTTGGGCGCGGCGGCTCCGACACGCAATCGCCGGTCAGAAAGCGAGAAACACCCGCCGAGCGCCATCAGGATCGCGCCACCCCAGATCCAATTGGCAAACGGCTTGATATAGACCCGCACCGCCCAGCCGCCCCGCGCCTGCGGGTCACCGATCACCACATAGATATCCCGCAGAATACCGTTTCTAATCGCCGCTTCGGTGGTAGGCATACCCGCCACCGGATAAAACCGTTTCTCCGGGCGCAGCACAGCGATCTGCCGATCCCCACGCCAAACCGACATATCGGCCATAGTGGTGACGTAGTTGGGCCCTTCTTGCTGCCGCACATCATCCAGCGAAAATGCGAACTGCCCCACCGGCCAGCGATCACCGATATCAGCCACGCGGATATCTTCCTTGACCCAAGCCGTCATCGCGGCGATGCCGAAAATCGTCACCCCCATCCCGATATGCGCTGTGGCCTTGCCCCAGTCGGCCCTTGGCAGCCGGGCAATGCGGCGCAGCTTAACCTGCCAGCCAGCACGCCCACCCCGCATCCACAAATCCGCCAAGGCGCCGCCAACAACCCAAGCCCCCAAAGCCGCACCCACGGGCCCCAGCGCGGAATTCCCGCTTTGCAACGCATAGGCCAATGCCCCCAGCGCAAGGGCCAAACCCAGCCACGGCAACAACGGCCTGACACCTTTGCGCAGCGTGCCGCGCTTCCACGCAAGGATGGACCCGATGGGCAATATCACCGCAAGCGCGACCATGAATGGCGTGAACGCTGTGTCGAAAAAAGGCGGCCCCACTGACAGGCTGCGATCAAACAACATTTCTGCGACCAAGGGCCAGATGGTCCCGATGAAGACCACAAAACAACTGACCGCAAGCAGGACGTTATTCAGGATTAGCGCACTTTCCCGACTGACGGTCGAAAACACGCCCTTCGCGTCCAATGCACCGGCGCGGGCCGCGAAAAGCGTCAATGATCCGCCCAGAAAAATCGCAAGGATTATCAGGATCAGCAGGCCGCGCTCTGGGTCATTGGCAAAGGCATGCACCGACGTCAGCACGCCAGAACGCACGATGAAGGCGCCCAACAACGAAAACCCAAAAGCAAGGATCGCCAGCAAAACCGTCCAGCTTTTCAGCGCTTCGCGCTTTTCGACCACAATGGCGGAATGCAACAGCGCCGCAGAAATCAGCCAAGGCATGAAAGACGCATTTTCAACCGGGTCCCAGAACCAAAAGCCGCCCCAGCCAAGCTCGTAATAGGCCCACCAAGACCCCAGCGCGATGCCGACCGTCAAAAACATCCATGCGGCCAGCGTCCAAGGGCGCACCCAACGGCCCCATGCCGCATCCACGCGCCCTTCGATCAAGGCGGCGACAGCAAATGAAAACGACATGCTCAGGCCCACATAGCCCAGATAAAGAAAGGGGGGGTGAAAGGCCAAGCCTGGGTCTTGCAACAGCGGGTTCAGGTCGCGCCCGTTCAAGGGCGGCACGGCCAGCCGCAGAAAGGGATTAGACGTGAAAAGAATAAACGCACAGAAAGCCACCGATATCGACGCCTGCACCGACAGCACCCGCGCCTGAAGTCGGCGTGGTAGCCCACCCCCAAACCAGGCTGCACAGGCACCGAATAGCGCCAGGATCACCATCCAGAGCAGCATCGACCCTTCATGGTTTCCCCAGACTCCCGCAATTTTATAGATAAGCGGCTTATCCGTATGCGAATTCGCATAGACCAGTTGCAGCGAAAAGTCAGAGGTCACGAAAGCCCAGGTCAACGCCGCAAAGGAAAAGCCAACAAGCAGGAATTGCGCCGTGGCCGCAGGCTCTGCCACGGCCATCCAACTGGCGTTGCCGCGATGCGCCCCGATCATTGGCACGATCATTTGTACAATGGCGACCCCAAAGGTCAGAATCAGTGCAAAATGTCCGAGTTCGTTCAACATGACAGCAGTCATAGCGCAAAGAAAAACCGGGCAATAGGCTTGCCCGGTCAATTCAGCGCTACATTTTGGCGCGGCGCTTTCGCTCTTTGTTGTTTCTCAGGGACGCGCTGCCCGCTATCGCGTCAGCCCGCCCTGCACCGCATAGGTTAGCGCCGCCATCAACAAGCCACCGACGATCAGGCGCACGACCCATTTCAGCGCTTCCTCGATCGCGCCAAGACGTGCGGCAACATTGTCGCGATGCACCTGATCCACGGCGTTGCGGGTTTCCAGCGTGGTCAGTCTGCGTGCGATTTGTTCGGCCCAATTATTATCCATGCTGCGCTCTCCAATCCGCCAGTGCTGGATTGTCGGCAGCGGGCTGTTCGGGTGCCGTAGCAGCTTGCGCGTTTTGCGCAAGGATCAGGCTTTGCGTGACAGAGCGTTGAAATTCCTGCCCTTTCGCCTGATGGCGCGCACCGAAATAGAAACTGACAATCGCCCCCATCAGCCACCACAGTGGGTCAGGCACCAGCGCCAGCCCCTGCATCCCCGCCACAAACGCCTCAGGCGCGGTCATTGCTGTGACAAACAGCCAGATCGTCCCCAGCGCCAGCATCGGGCGTGGCAGGCGGTTCAACCCGTCGATGAGCCTGTCAAACAGCCCACGGCGCGGATGCGCGAACTCTGCCGCAAATTGGGCAAGGCTCTCGGCCCGTGCCTCTGCCGCGCGCACCGCGCCTTTTTCGGTATTCTCGCGAAAGACCTCTGCCGTCTCGGCCACCACATTCCGGCCATCGCCAAACAGAAGCGTCATCAATCCGGTGATCACGCCCATGTTGCTGTCCTCTGCCGATGTTCTGCCTCTGTTAAATGATAGCGCGCTGCGATGAATGCTTCGGCCCGCGTGATCCAGCCGCCCTTGCCCCCATCGCGGCGGCGAGCATATTTGCGACTTGCTGCACGCCGATCAGCCAGCGTGTAGTAATAATTGCGCCGGGCGATCCCATAGGCATCGACCAGATGATCCGGTGCGGCCTCCAGCGCGCGCTGCGTGGCAGAAACCGTCTGCGGCCCGATCACCCCATCAACGGTGACAGCGATGCGCATGTCACTCAGCAAGCGTTGTAGGATCTTCACTGCGTGCGCCCCCGCATTGACATACATGTCGAACACCGTCGCATGCAGAGGCTGCGGCAGCTTGTCGATCCCCGGTTTGCGAAAGTAGTGCTCAACGAAAATTGACACCGCATGAGCGCGGGTCAGAACCCGCACATCCGCAGCATCCACCTGGTCGTCTTGTGTCAGGTCAAGCCCCAACCGCCGCATTGTGTGGATGGTAACCCCGTATTTCGTCGCCCCGCCGGGGTCATCGGGATCATTCACATAGCCGCCTTCACGGCTGACAATTTCGTTCGCAATTTCGGTCACATTCTGCATCGACAGCCCTCACTTCCGTGGATGGGCTGCAAATTGCGATGAATTGGTTAATTGGTGGCTGCGGCACCGTTCGTCGGCTGATAGACACCCTGTTCTTTCAGCGCATCCACAACCTCGGCTGGCATGTAAGTTTCATCATGTTTGGCAAGAATTTCAACCGCTTCAAAGCGACCATTGACGTAATTACCCTGCGCCACCATGCCCTGACCCTCCTCAAACAGATCCGGCAGGATACCCGTAAACACAACCGGGATCGACGCGCCACCATCGGTGACGAGAAAGCTGATCTGCTCGCCCTGCCCCCGTGTCAGCGTTCCCTCTGCCACCAACCCGCCGATGCGAAAGCGTTCGGTTGGCGGCGGCGGCGCTTGGGTTACCTCAGAGGGCGACCGGAAGAATTGGAAACTTTCTGCTGGCAGGAATGCCAACACCACAAGAACCAGTGCCACACAGACACCCGCGATAGCGATCACCTGCACGCGGCGCCGTTTCTTGAGCGACTTCAGCCCGTTCATGGAAAGACAGGTGCCAGCATCAACCCTTCGGTCTCTGGCAGGCCCAGCATCAGGTTGGCGTTCTGCAACGCCTGTCCCGAAGACCCCTTGGTCAGGTTGTCCAGTGCCGCAATGACAATCGCGCGCCCCGGCACACGGTCCGCAACCACGCCGATATGGCAAAAGTTGCTGGCGCGGATATGTTTGATCGACGGATGCTCTCCCATCGGCAACACCTTTATGAATGGCTCGCCCGCATAAGCTGCGGTCAGCGTATCATATATGACGGTCGGATCACCCTGCACATAGGTGGTGGCCAATATGCCGCGGTTCGCCGGGATCAGATGTGGCGTGAATTGAATATTCACCGGCCGGCCAGCGAGCAGCGAAAATTCCTGATCGAATTCCCCCAAATGCCGGTGGGTCCCGCCAACGGCATAGCCATGCGCGCCTTCGGACAGTTCAGCATGCAGAAGGTTTTCCTTCAGCGCTCGGCCAGCGCCAGAGACAGCGGCCTTTAGATCAAGCACGATCTGGTCAAGGTCGATCACACCTGCGGCAATCAGCGGGCGCAACACATATTGCCCCGTCGCCGCGTTGCAGCCGGTGCCCGCGACAAGCCGAGCGGTCTTGATCTGGTCACGATAGAACTCTGTCAGACCATAAACGGCTGTCTTCTGAAGCTCCGGTGCCGCATGCGGTTTGCCATACCATTTTTCGTAATCCGCCGGATCGCGAAGCCGGAAATCAGCAGACATATCGACAATCCGCACATGGTCCGGCAACTCGGCAATCACCCGCTGCGACGTGGCATGCGGCAGCCCGCAAAATACGATCTCAACATCATCGAAAGACATGTCTTCGATGGTGGTCAGCCGTGGCAGATCAAGGTGGCGCAGATGTGGAAACACCTCTGCCATTGTCATCCCGGCCTTTGAATTACCGGACAAGCCAACGATCTGCAGGCTTGGATGGGTGGCGATCAACCGGACAAGCTCTGCCCCGGTATAGCCGGAAGCGCCAAGAATGGCGACATTGTGGGTCATGGTGGTATCCCTTCGGGATCAAATTTGAAAATAGGCTACGCGGCTTCAAACGTGATCTGTCGTCGCAGGAATTGTGTGGCACGGCTGGACACACGCGCCGGATCGCCGGTGGTAAGATATGCGCTCTCCTTGCCGGCCCCCAGCATCTTGGGGTGGCGGTCGAGATAATCCGCAAGGCTTTCAGCGACCAATTCGGCCTGCGAAAAGACTTTCACCTCTGCGCCAAGCGCGTCCTGAAAGGCATCATGCATCAGCGGGTAATGCGTACAGCCCAGCACAGCCGCACCCGGCGTGGGCATCTTGCGCTTCAGCGCATCAACATGCGACCGCACCAATGCCTCTGCCAGGATCATGTCACCATCTTCAATCGCATCAACGACACCGCCGCAGGCCTGTGCCTCCACATCGACACCGATGGCACGAAAAGCAAGTTCACGCTGGAACGCACGGCTGGACACGGTGGCAGGGGTCGCAAACAAAGCCACATGTTTGACCGCCACTTCACGCGGGGGCGAATTGTCGCCCCATTGCCGCTCTGTCAGCGCTTCGATCAGCGGGACAAACACACCCAGCACACGCTTGTCCGATGGGATCCAGCCTTCCTGCATCCGGCGCAACGCGGCAGCAGAGGCCGTGTTGCAAGCCAAAATCACCAGATCGCACCCTGCATCAAACAGGCGCTCTGTGGCGGCGGTTGTCAGATTATAGATATCATCCGGCGTCCGCACACCGTAGGGCGCATGTGCGCTATCCGCAAAATAGACAAGCGGCAACTCTGGCAAGCGCTTTGCGACAGCATCAAGAACTGTCAGCCCACCCAATCCACTATCGAATATCCCGACCGCCATTACGCACCTTGTATTTTGCTTCGAACTCATGGCCGATGTGGGATGAATCCACAGGGCTTGGGCTCAGGTCATACGTGGCTTTGCGCAGGAAATCCATGCATCCTTTGGGGTCTTTTCGGTAGGGGCTCAAAACCTCTGACGGGATGGGTTCACCCACCACGACACGCACAGGTTTGTTCAGCCGCGCTTTGAACTCGCGGATCAGCAGCCCCATCCGCAAGGTTGAATGCAAATGGCTCGCCAGTTGGAATATCCGGCTGTTCCCTCCTTCAAAGAAAATCGGCACGACAACCGCATCAGACTTGGCGATCATCTTGGCGGTAAAGTTGCGCCAGCTTGGGTCCATTGGTTGCGAAAACAGCTTGGCCGAGGTTGACACCGTGCCGCCGGGAAAGATGCCGATAGCACCGCCAGCGCCAAGATAGCGGACCGCTTCGGCGCGTGTTTCCACGTTCAGTCTGGCTGCCTCTTTCGTTTCCTCGAAAGAGATCGGCAGGATCACGCGTTCCAGATCAGGAGAGCGGCGAAAGACATGATTTGCCAGAATACGGAAATCACCCTGCCTGCGCCGCGACATGATGCGGCCCATCATCAAACCGTCTAGAATGCCGTAAGGGTGGTTGGATACAACGATCACAGGGCCAGTCGCAGGAATATTGTCCAGCGTGCCACTGATCACATCAAGCGCTAACCCGTAACGCTCTGCGATGACTTCCCAAAAGTCCTGACCCTGCGCGACGTCCAGGTCATAGCCTCTGGCCTTGCGGATCAGTTTCAACCGTCCGGTTGCATTCTCCATCACGCGGATCATCGCACGCCCGCCCCGGCCTTTGGCCGAACTTGCATAGCTGATATCACGCGCCACTTCGCGGGTTTTCATCGCAACGCCTTTGCAAAGATCAAATCATCTGCCGCGCCTATCATCTAGGCACGACAAAATCATGACATTATCTCAGCGATAGAGCTATTCCGCCGCCTGTCGCACCGGTGCCGCACGCAGCACCGCCAGCAACTCTTCCCGACGTTTGGCAGCCTTGCGCGCGTTGGCCTCTTTCACAGGACCAAAGCCGCGAATATCAAGCGGCAGCGCCGCCAATGCGATCGCCGCGTCGCGCGTATCGGGACGGATGATTTTCAAGACTTCCGCCATATCCGCCTCATATTCGCTGATCAGTGCCCGTTCCATCCGGCGCTCATCGCTATAGCCAAAAGGATCGAAAGGCGTGCCGCGCAGGAACTTCAGCTTTGCCAGCTTAGGGAAAACACGCCCCATCCATGCACCAAATTCCTTTTTCTGAGGCCGTCCGTTCGCCCCCATGCGGGACAGCACCGGCGGGGCCAAGTGATAGCGCAGTTTCAAATCGCCATCGAATTGCGCTGCGGCCCTTTCTTGCGTCTCTGACAGCAGGCGCGCCACTTCGTATTCATCCTTATACGCCAATAACTTATGATAGCCTTTTGCCACGGCTTCCCGCAACTTCGGCTCCTCAAATTGATCCACCAACTGACGATAGCGGTCTGCCATACGCTTGTTCTGATAGTCCACAAGCTGCGCCGCGCGATAGGCAATTTTGTCCTCCAGCGATTTCGGCAGTTGAACGACCTTCGGCGTCAATAGCGCGCTGGCATCCTCTGGATGCAGATAGGTCCACCGCCCCAGCTCAAACGCCCGGATATTGCGTTCCACCGCAGCACCGTTCAACCGGATCGCGCCCACAATCGCGTCATAGCTCAGCGGCAAGGCCCCCATCTGCCAGGCCGCACCAAAAATCATCATGTTGGAATAGATTGAATCACCCAGCAACGCCTTGGCCAAATCCGACGCATCGAACAACGCCAGCCCATCGCCCAGCCGCGCCTGCAATGCGAGCTCTAGCTGATCGGTCGGCAGTTTGAACTCGGTATTGCGGGTGAAATCCCCGGTGATGATCTCATGCGAATTCACTACACCCTTCGTACGCCCGGTCTGCATCAGACCCATTGTCTTGGAACCGGCACTGACCACGAGATCGCCACCAATCAGCGCATCACATTCGCCCGTTGCGACGCGGATCGCACTGATATCACTGGGGTTATTAGCGATCCGGCAATGGATATGCACCGCACCGCCCTTCTGGGCAAGACCGGCCATCTCCATCATGCCAGCACCTTTGCCATCCATATGGGCCGCCATCGCCATCACCGCACCGATGGTCACGACACCGGTGCCGCCAACTCCCGTGATGACAACGTTATGCGTGCCACTGATCGCGGGCAGCATCGGTTCAGGCATATCCGGCAGGTCCACATCAGTGGTCGCTTCCTTGCGGATCTTCGCCCCTTCAATGGTGACAAACGACGGGCAGAACCCTTGAACGCAGGAAAAGTCCTTGTTGCAAGACGACTGGTCAATCGCGCGCTTGCGGCCCAACTCCGTCTCTTCCGGGACGATGGACACGCAGTTGGATTGCACCCCGCAATCACCGCAGCCTTCGCAAACATCGGTGTTGATAAACACCCGCTTGTCGGGATCGGGAAACTGCCCGCGCTTTCTGCGGCGACGCTTTTCTGCGGCACAGGTCTGCACATAGACAATGGCAGACACACCTTTGTATTTGCTAAACTTCTCTTGCACGGCAGGCATATTCTGCCGCTCGTTCACATCCAGCCCCTTGGGGAACTGGCCAAGGTCGATATCTTCTTTTTCATCATAGACCAGCGCGATGTTCTGCACGCCCATCGCCTGCAATTCACGACAGATCTGATCAGCAGTCAGCCCACCGTCATTCCCCTGCCCGCCGGTCATGGCGACGGCATCGTTATAGAGGATTTTATAGGTCACGTTGGTGCCCGCCATCAGCGCAAAGCGAATGGCCTGCACGCCCGAATGGTTATAGGTGCCGTCGCCCAAATTCTGAAACACATGATCACGGGTGGAAAACGGTGCCTCACCAACCCAATTGGCGCCCTCGCCGCCCATCTGCGTGAACCCAACCGTTTCACGGTCCATCCACTGCACCATATAGTGACAGCCGATCCCAGCATAAGCGCGGGACCCATCGGGCACTTTGGTCGAACTGTTATGCGGGCAACCGGAACAGAAATAGGGCAGCCGTGCCGCGATTTCCGGCGCATTATCAGCCCGGCGCGCGTCGCTCAGCTGCGCCAGTCCGGCGTTGATCCCAGCAGAGCCGCAGCCCTCTTCCGTCAATATCCCGCCAAGTTTCTCGGCGATCCAAATCGGATCAAGCGCACCTTTCGTCGGGAAAACTTCCTCGCGTCGGCCAGCGGAATGCTCATCGCCCTTATGCCAGCCATAGACACGGGTACGGGTGTCGTCGAACAGCGCTTCCTTGACCTGCACCTCAATCAGCTTGCGCTTTTCCTCAACCACCACAACCAAATCGAGCCCCTCAGCCCAATCATGAAACGACGCCATATCCAGCGGCCAAACCTGCCCCACCTTATAAGTGGTGATGCCCAACCGCTCGGCCTCTGCCGCATCAATATTCAGCAGCGACAGCGCATGTTGCAGATCTAGCCAGTTCTTCCCCGCCGCAACAAAGCCAATCCGGGCGCCCTTTTGACCCCATTTGCGTTGGTCCATCTTGTTGACCCGGCTGAATGCCTCTGCCGCAAAACGCTTGTAGTCGATCATCCGCGCCTCTTGCTGTTGCGGCGTATCGACAAGGCGAATATTTAACCCACCCTCAGGCAAGTCCATATCCGGCGTGACAAAGGACATTCGGTGCGGATCGCCATCCACGACAGATGTCACCTCAATCGTGTCTTTCATCGTCTTCAGACCGACCCAGACCCCAGCATAGCGGGACAAGGCCCAGGCATATTGCCCGTAATCCAAAATCTCTTGCACACCGGCCGGCGAGACGATGGGCATATAGGCGTCCACCATCGCCCAGTCAGACTGGTGTAAGGTCGTACTACTTTCGCCGGTATGGTCGTCGCCCATGGCCATGATGACCCCGCCATGCGGGCTCGTGCCCGCCATATTAGCGTGGCGCATCACATCGCCCGTGCGGTCCACCCCGGGGCCTTTGCCGTACCACAGACCGAACACGCCGTCGTATTTGCCCTCGCCACGCAGTTCCGCCTGCTGGCTGCCCCACAACGCCGTCGCGGCCAGATCCTCGTTCAGACCAAGCTGAAATTGCACATGCGCAGGGTCAAGAACCTTCTTCGCTTTGCTCATTTGCAGGTCGACCGCCCCCAAAGGGGACCCACGATAGCCCGTCACATAGCCCGCCGTGTTCAGCCCGGCTTTTTCATCGCGCGCGCGCTGCATCAACATCAACCGGACCAGCGCCTGCGTTCCGTTCAGCAATACTGGTGATTTCTCAAGATCATAACGATCATTCAGCGACACATCTTGGTGGGTCATTGCGTACCTCCCTGCGTGGCAATAGTTCCGACCCCATGATAGGTCAAAAATGCTGACCTACAAAGAGGAAAATATTTGCCGAGGATGTTTGCAAGGAATTGACGGTTTGACGTAATGATCAGTAGGTGCGCACGGTAAATGTAGTAATGGCAGGATAAAATGGACTGGGACAAGCTAAGAATATTTCACGCAGTTGCGGATGCGGGATCGCTCACGCATGCGGGGGATACACTCCACCTGTCCCAATCCGCGGTTTCGCGCCAGATCCGGGCACTCGAAGAATCGCTGAATACCACGCTATTCCACCGGCACGCGCGCGGGCTGATTCTCACCGAACAGGGTGAGCTTCTGTTTGACGCCACCAAATCAATGAATCGACGGCTCGAGGCCGCGTCGGCCCGTATTCGCGACAGCGAAGAAGAAGTCTTTGGCGAACTGCGCGTCACGACCACAACAGGCTTTGGCACACTCTGGCTCGCCCCGCGCCTGCCAAAACTTTACGAAAAGAACCCTGATCTCAAGATCGACCTGATGCTTGAAGAACGGGTGCTGGACCTGCCCATGCGCGAGGCTGACGTCGCAATACGGATGAAGGAACCGTCGCAGGCTGACCTGATCCGCAAACGGCTGATGTCGGTACGCATGCGTCTATATGCATCCCGCGAATATCTGGCGCAGCACGGTGAAATTCACGAGATCGAACAGATAAGTAATCACCGCCTGATATGTCAAAGCCCGAATTCCATTCAGGTTGCCGCAGGTGCCACACTGATCCAGCATCTGTTAAGCTACGACATCACCAATATGTTCACCGTCAATAACTACTTTGGCGTGCTTCAAGGGGTAGTGAACCATCTCGGCGTGGGTGTGCTGCCCGATTACCTGACCGAAGACACGCCAGATCTTGTGCGCGTCCTGCCCGATCTACAATCCGGTGAGGTGCCCGTCTTTCTCGCCTACCCTGAAGAACTGCGGCAATCTAAACGGATCGCGGTATTCCGGGACTTTGTGCAGGAAGAGATTTTCAATCATCGCAGAAAAATACGCGAAGCAGCGGACAGCTGATCCACCAGCACAAATAGTCCAGGCCCTACCTACCCAATAAATTTCGCTCAAAAATTCAGCGGGCCAAAAACGCCGCCGAAAGCGAGTTGCAAAATGCTGCTCAAATACAACCCAATAGTTTCAGGATATGCAGATCACTCCACCCCTATCGCGTGAGCCATGCACGCAACACATGGCGGAAATGCGCATGTCAACAGGCGTTTTTTCTTGAACGGTCAAAAAACGCGCTTTATCTCAAGGTTGAGGGCGACGCTGCGCATGCGCAACACGTCCTCACCTCCCTGTTGGACTTTGCCGGGCCTCGCGCCCGGCTTTTTTCTTTCAGCCCCTCCTTCACCACGGAACTTAGTGATCAGCGGCGCGTTGACACCACATGAACACAACGTGAAAGGAGCACGTCATGAATTGGGATCAAGTTGAAGGTAACTGGAAACAGTTCAAAGGTAACGTACAGTCCAAATGGGGCGAACTGACTGACGACGAAGTCGATCAGGTTCAGGGCGACCGTGAAGCACTGGAAGGCAAAATCCAGGCGAAATACGGCAAGTCCAAGGAAGAGGCCAAGCGTGAAGTCGACAGCTTTATCGACAGCCTCTAACACTCAAAAACCATACGATTCGCAAAAAACCGGGCGCTATGCCCGGTTTTTTGTTAATATTTTCAAAATTTTTTGCAGCGACCTCTCAATAAAAAATCACTGATCATATTGGCATAATTACACAATTTATTCAGCTCTCAAAATAAATCCACGTTTAGATCAACATTCTATCGTTAACCCCCTGTATTTACTGCAAACACACCCAATGCGTGCATTCACCACATAGGTCCGAAGCGGCCACATTTGCAGCTACCCCCGCACCACCTCGTTAGCGATAACAAATTTTACTGATGAACCGCGGTGACACGACCAGCCGCTCTCGACAAGTGGCGTTGCCTTATTTTTGCCCTAATGTGGTATCCTAGTTGTATTCATGATGTTGAAATAGCTGGACACCTTCTCAGACAGCGCAACTCAACATTCAGTTTGTAGTCGTGTAACAAGGGAACAAGTTATGAAAAAGAACAGTATTTTTAGTGCAGCCATCATTTTGCTGCTACCCACCTCCCCCTCATTTGCACTCGACTTGGGCGCTAGTGTCTCACTCGACCGCGATAGCGGCATTTCTGTCAATGCCAACGTCGGGAAAACTTCCGCAAGCGCGAATGTCGGTGGCAACAACGATAGCGGGTCTGGCGGTAACGCCCCCTCCGTGAGCGCCAACGTCTCAACCGGAGGCGGATCAGGTGGCTCCTCGGGCGGACTTGGCGTCGATGTCGGCATTGGAAATTCAGGCGATGATGTTGCAGATGCCGGAGGCGGCAGCACAGGCGGCGGCAATTCAAATGGTGGCGGTTCAGGTGGTGGCACCGATATGAACGTTGATGGAGGCGGCAATATATTGGCCTCAGGTGGCGTTCGTTCCATGGAGCTACCCGTTATCGCAAACCAGAATGGCAGCCTGCAACTGATCGGCACAAGCGTCTGGACGAATGATCGTGTCTTGGTCGGTGTTGTCACCCGCAGTTCAGACGTCGATGGCCGCCGCGTCATGATCCAGGTGGAAATGGTCGACAGCTTCCCAATTCAGCATGACGTTGTGCACTTCAACGTGGTGCCGACCTCCGCACAGGAAGGCAAGATGTTGCTGAACCTCAGCAGCGCGCAGCTCGCACAGCAGCTGTCCTGATCCACCACCCAGAGGCGGCGACCGACCCGGCGGGCCGCCTCACCATATACAACCGGGCGCGACATGATCAAATATTACCCGAAAAGTCGGGCGCTCTTTCTTCGTAAAACCCAGATGCACAGACAACCAGCATGTAACATGCCACCTGTCACAGCATTTTGCGACTTTCACCCCAGGCTTCGCCTCTGTATGACACCCTCAACTAGCCGGGGATGATCATGACAGAGCCAACTATCACAAACGACCTGATCGCAAGTCACGGATTAAAGCCCGACGAATACGACCGTATTCTCGAAATCATCGGTCGCACACCAAGCTTCACCGAACTCGGCATTTTCTCTGCCATGTGGAACGAACATTGTTCCTATAAATCCTCCAAAAAATGGCTGCGCACCCTGCCCACCGAAGGGCCACAGGTCATCTGCGGCCCCGGCGAGAATGCAGGCGTGGTCGATATCGGCGACGGGCAAGCGGTGGTCTTCAAGATGGAAAGCCACAATCACCCCTCTTATATTGAACCATATCAGGGTGCTGCGACCGGTGTAGGTGGTATCCTGCGGGATGTTTTCACCATGGGCGCGCGCCCCATCGCCGCCATGAACGCGCTCAGCTTCGGCGATCCGTCGCACCGCAAGACCCGACAATTGGTCAATGGCGTCGTCGAAGGGATCGGCGGCTATGGCAATTGCTTTGGCGTGCCTATGGTCGGGGGCGAAGTCCGGTTCGATCCGGCCTATAACGGCAACTGTCTGGTCAACGCCTTCGCGGCGGGGCTCGCCGACGCTGACAAGATTTTCTACTCTGCCGCCTCCGGCATCGGCATGCCGGTCGTCTACCTTGGCGCCAAAACCGGGCGCGACGGTGTGGGCGGCGCGACCATGGCATCTGCCGAATTCGACGACACGATCGAGGAAAAGCGCCCAACGGTACAGGTCGGTGATCCCTTTACCGAAAAACGGCTGATGGAAGCCACGCTGGAGCTTATGGCGACCGGCGCGGTGATCTCTATCCAAGACATGGGGGCTGCGGGGCTCACCTGCTCTGCTGTCGAAATGGGCGACAAGGGCGGGTTAGGTGTAAAACTGAACCTCAACGCGGTGCCCCAGCGCGAAGCCAATATGACAGCCTATGAAATGATGCTGTCTGAATCGCAGGAACGCATGCTGATGGTGCTCAAGCCAGAGCTTGAGGCCGAAGCACGCGCCGTATTCGAAAAATGGGATCTGGATTTCGCCATCGTTGGTGAGACCATCGCCGAGGATCGGTTTATCGTCGTCCATAATGACGAGGTGAAAGCGGATCTGCCACTGGCAACCCTCTCCGGCTCCGCCCCGGAATATGACCGGCCATGGGAACCAACACCCGCCGCCGAACAGCTCGAAGACATCCCCGGCGTGCACCCGATTGACGGGTTGAAGGCTTTGATCAGCAGCCCCAACTACGCAGGCAAACAGTGGGTCTACGAACAATATGACACGCAGGTCATGGGCGACACCGCACGCACACCCGGTCACGGGTCGGGCATCGTTCGGGTGCACGGCACTGAAAAATCGCTCGCCTTCACCAGCGATGTCACACCGCGCTACGTCAAGGCGAACCCGGTCGAAGGTGGCAAGCAAGCGGTGGCCGAGGCCTACCGCAATCTGACCGCCGTCGGGGCAACCCCGCTTGCGACAACCGACAACATGAACTTCGGCAACCCTGAAAAACCAGAAATCATGGGGCAATTCGTCGGCGCCATCCAAGGCATCGGCGAAGCAGTCAAGGCGCTGGATATGCCCATCGTTTCGGGCAATGTCTCGCTTTATAACGAAACAGACGGGGTCGGCATCCTGCCCACTCCTACAATCGGGGCGGTAGGGCTGATCTCTTCGCCCGATCACATGATCACCGGACAAATCCGCGAAGGGCATTTGCTGCTGCTTTTGGGCGAAACAACCGGCCATCTGGGCCAATCCGCCCTGCTGGCAGAGGTTTACCGGCGCGCCGACGGCGATTCACCCAACGTCGATCTGGCAGCCGAAAAAGCGCATGGCGACTTCATTCGCGCCAATCATAGCACCATCCGGGCCTGCACGGATCTGGGCGATGGCGGGCTTGTCCTTGCTGCATTCGAGCTGGCTGAAGAGGCGGGCGTTGGTATCACGCTTTACGCCGAAGACACCCCTACCCTGTTCGGCGAAGATCAGGCGCGCTATCTGGTCGCGTGCAATTTCGATCAGGCAGAGGCGCTGATGATCGCAGCCAACCAAGCAGGCTTGACACTGACCACCGTCGGCAAGGTCGGCGGGGATCAGATCACACTGGGAAGCCACAGCGCACCGCTTGCCGAACTGGCACAAATTTTCCGCAGCGCTTTTGCCGACGCTGTGGCCTGACACCAGCGCAACCGGGCTGCATCTTCAAACCAATGTTAGCCCCGGTTGCAGTGTGTGCTGCGTCAGCCTATCTAAGAACAAAGTAACAAGGAAACTTGCATGCCTATTTCGGCCCATGAAATCGAAGCGCTGCTGCGCGAAAGCTTCCCGGACGCGACCATCGAAATCCAGGGGGATGATGGCGTTCATTTCCAAGGACTGGTCATCGACGAAAGCTTTCGCGGGATGAACCGCATCCAGCAACAACGCGCCGTGATGGCTGTGATCAAGCCCAAGGTCGATAGCGGCGAAATCCACGCGCTCGGCCTGACCACCAAGGCACCGGACTGACCCCAAATTTTGGCACAAAATTTGCCGCCAAAGTCTGTGTCAGACTTTGGTTCCTAGACTGAAGGATACGGAAACATGACTGCTCAAGACCAGATCAAGGACACCGTCAGCAAGAATGACGTCGTACTGTTCATGAAAGGCACGAAATCCATGCCGCAATGCGGGTTCTCCTCGCGGGTGGCCGGGGTACTGAACTTCATGGGCGTCGATTATCACGACATCAATGTGTTGTCTGATGACGGTATCCGCCAGGGTATCAAGGATTATTCCGACTGGCCTACGATCCCCCAGCTTTACGTAAAGGGTGAATTTGTCGGCGGCTGCGATATCATCACTGAAATGACCCTGTCGGGCGAACTGGATACGCTTTTTGCCGAAAACGGTGTGACATTTGACAAAGACGCCGCTGACAAAATCCGCGAAGCCAACGGCTAAACCGGATCAACCGGCAGAACAAAAGGCGTAGAGGGTCACCTCTTCGCCAGTCTCGGCGTAGTACCACCCAAGCGTGGCCTCACTGCCTTTCGACCACCAGATGTATCCGGACCCATCGTTCGGGAACTGATAACGCGCACCCGATGCGGCGGGCGCGCGTTCAAGGGTGATCATGCGCCCCTCAACCCACAACACAACTACCGCCAATTCATCATTGTGATTGACATAGACGGCGGGAATTTCGACGCCGCGTTCGCACATATATGTCAGCGCACGGATTTCCGCCTGCGCCGCATTTGCCGTCAGGGCCACGATCCCGGCCCAGAACATGCGCTTAACTATTCTTCTGCTCCACATGATCGGCCAGCGCCTCTGCACGGGCGGCGATTTCGGCCAAAGTATCGCTCAGACCAGCAGGAACGACAGGCACTTCAATGCGCTCAGCCTCTGGTGCGGGCTGCGCGCGGCTCTCCGCCGCATCAGCCTCGGCCGCACGCAGTTTCTCCTCCAGCCCGGCGGTCTTATCGGCCAGCATCAGTCCCGCCATCAGCAGCATCCGGGATTCCGGCAGCCGGCCAATCTGCTCAGACAGATGCGCGGCCTCCCGATCAAGCATCGCCGCAGCGGAATGCAGGAAATTTTCTTCGCCTTCCTGACAGGCCACTTCAAATTTGCGGCCCCCGATAGAAATCTCAACCTGCGGCATTGGCGGGCTCCTCGATCAAGGGTGTCAATTCAGTCAGAATGGCATCAATCTCAGCCGCATCAGCGGACCGCTGTGCATGCAACGCCTCTACCTCAGCCGCGATTGCCTTGTCCAGAAGCTCAGGAGCCAGCCCCTCTGTCACCGCCTCGCGCAAAGCCGTATTCATATCACGAAGCTGCACATTCGATGCACGCAGCGACTGCAATTCAGCATCCAGTAGCGCCATCTGCGCCTTCTGTGCTTCAAATTGCGCCGTAACGCTATCATAGGCAGTCTGCATCGCCTGCAAATCTTCGGTCAGCTGAGCAGAGGTGGCACGTTCTGCCTCCAGCGCCGCATCATCCGCCTGTTCCGGCGCCCCGGACATCTGAGCATCAAGCCCTTGCCTGATCCGATCCAGCGCCGCTGTGATCCGGCTTTCCAGTTCACCTATTTCACTCATCCGACCGTCCTTTCGCCACCGCGCGGCAGCAATTGCAAACGCTGCGGTCAGCCCCCGCCCGCGCCGAAAATGATCCGGCCTGTGCCGAATCGTATCTATCCGTTATTAACCTAAGCGATCCCCCTGCCCCCCGCAAACCGCGGGGTGGCAAGAAATTGAATAGCTTAGCCTGCATGCTTGATCTCAAGAAAGGGCCTGATATGAGGCTAAGCAAGGAAAAAACCCACCTTTCTGAACAGGACAAACCTACCTTGGATATTGCAGCCCTGCGCACCGCACACCCCGATCACTGGAAAAAAGCCACAGCCATCCGCAGCCTCACGCTTGATGCGGTCGCCGCCGCCAACTCCGGTCACTCCGGCATGCCCATGGGGATGGCCGATGTGGCAACCGTGCTGTTCGAAAAGCACCTGAACTTCGACCCGAAAGTCCCTGACTGGCCAAACCGCGACCGGTTCATCCTCTCGGCGGGGCACGGCTCCATGCTGCTTTATGCGCTGATGTATCTGACCGGATATGAAGAC
Organism: Loktanella agnita; assembly: GCF_046640325.1. Taxonomy (NCBI): domain Bacteria; kingdom Pseudomonadati; phylum Pseudomonadota; class Alphaproteobacteria; order Rhodobacterales; family Roseobacteraceae; genus Loktanella; species Loktanella agnita. The sequence continues at coordinate 167,038 of NZ_JBJMBF010000007.1, forward strand.
ATCACGCTCGATCAGATCAAGAACTTCCGCCAATGGGGGGCACGCACCGCAGGCCACCCCGAATATGGCCATGCCCGCGGGATCGAAACCACGACAGGCCCGCTGGGTCAGGGCATCGCCAATTCCGTGGGCTTCGCGATTGCCGAGGAAGTGCAGCGCGCCACTTGGGGCAAGAAGATCATCGACCATTATACCTATGTCATGGCGGGTGACGGCTGCCTGATGGAAGGCGTCAGCCAGGAAGCCATCGGTCTGGCGGGGATGCAAAAGCTCGGTCAGCTTGTTGTTTTCTTTGACAATAATAACATCACCATCGACGGCACCGTCGACATGGCCGATATCACCGACCAGCCCGCGCGCTTTGCGGCCTCTGGCTGGCATGTCCAATCCATCGACGGGCATGACCCCGAAGCGATTGATGCGGCCATCACAGCGGCCAAGCAAGACCCGCGCCCGTCAATGATCGCCTGCAAAACCCACATCGCCCTCGGCCATGCCGCGCAGGACACGTCGAAAGGGCATGGCGCCCTGACCGACGCGGATCAGCTCAGAGCCGCAAAAGAAGCCTATGGCGCACCCCTCGGCGAATTTGAGGTCGAAGCAGCCGTCAAATCGCAATGGGAAGCCATCGGCGCACGCGGCGAAGCGACACGGAAAGATTGGGAAAGCCGTTTCGCGACGCTCTCGGCCACCAAACAGGCCGATTTCAACCGCGCCTACGCAGGCGAAGCGCCCAAGCGGCTCAGCGCCACGATCCGCGCTTTGAAAAAACAAGTCACCGAAGGCCAGCCCAAGGTCGCGACCCGCAAATCCTCTGAAATGGTGCTTGAGGTGATCAACCCGGTGATGCAGGAAACCATCGGCGGCTCGGCGGATTTGACCGGCTCCAACAACACCAAAACCAGCGATCTCGGCATTTTCACCCCTGAAAACCGCAAGGGACGCTACATCTATTACGGTGTGCGGGAACACGGAATGGCCGCCGCAATGAACGGCATCGCTCTGCATGGCGGTATGCGACCCTATGGCGGGACGTTCATGTGCTTCACCGATTATGCGCGCGGCGCGATGCGACTGTCGGCGCTGATGGGCGTGCCGGTCACCTATGTGATGACCCATGACAGCATCGGTCTGGGCGAAGACGGCCCGACGCACCAGCCGGTCGAACATCTGGCCATGTTGCGGGCGACCCCCAACATGAACGTGTTCCGCCCTGCCGATACGGTGGAAACAGCCGAGGCCTGGGAAATCGCACTCACTGCGACGAAAGCGCCCTCTGTGCTCAGCCTGACCCGTCAAGGCCTGCCCACCGTGCGGAAAGAGCACAAGAATAAGAACCTGACCGCGCAAGGAGCCTATGTTCTGGCAGAGGCCGAAGGCAAGCGTCAGGCAATCCTGATGGCCAGCGGCTCGGAAGTCGCCACCGCGCTGGAAGCGCGCGACCTGCTACAGGCCGACGGCATCGGCACCCGTGTCGTATCCATGCCCTGCTGGGAACTCTTCGCCGCACAAGACGAAAGCTACCGCCGCCGGGTTCTGCCCGCCGGACCCGTGCGTGTCGCAATCGAAGCAGGCGTGCGGCTTGGCTGGGATCAATGGCTTTTTGGTGAGCGCGGCAATGCCAAAAAAGCCGATTTCGTCGGCATGCCGGGCTTTGGCGCCTCTGCACCTGCCGAACGTCTGTTCGAAGAATTCGGCATCACCGCGGCTGATACCGCTGCAAAGGTCAAAGCGCTGCTGAAGTAATCAGGGGCAAACGGCCCTCGTTCACTGCGCAGGATATTAAGGCGGCCTCTTTCACGGGGGCCGCCTTTTTTACATCCCAAAGTGGCAGCTGCCCGCTTACAACTCAGGCATTCATCGCGTTGATAACAGTGCTGAAATCCAGCCCATCCACGCGAAGCATCGACCAATCGGCAAAATGCCGTTCGGTTACCTGCTTTTCATCAATAATCTTGAAACCACTGTGCCGGGAATCAGCTGCGATATTGTCCAGCAAAACGCGAATGTGTTTCTCTTCGCCCTCCAGCACCTGGCAAAAATTACGACCGTTGAATGTCAACGCACCGGTAATATTGAATTTCGCATTACACTCCTGCGCCACACTGACGATGTTATCCACATCTGCCGGGACAAGCTCGGCTTCAGCCGTACTGAAATAGAGAACTCTGATCATAATCCAATCCTGTTACAAACCCACAGGTCTGACGTCGGCTGTAACCGTAAACTCATAACCAGATACCCTGGCCACACTATGTCAAATGACATCAACAAACCTTTTTCATCAACCCTTACGCATCGTCAATAGGCCCACTACAACGACGCATTTGACATGCGCCAGCCCCAACGGGCCGCAAATAATAGCGCAATGTCTTTTGCCAATCCGCCGTACCCGCGCTACACCCACGAAATGACCAACACGCTCGCCATCATACTCGGTATTTTTATCATCGGCTTCATCGCGCTCGACATTTTCGTGATCGAAGCGGATGTGCTATTGTTTCTGGCGCGTAAGTTCGTTGCACTCACCGAATATCTCGCATTCTGGCGCTGACGCTGCTAAGTGAACAGGAGTTGACCTTTTGCGATAAATCGCAATGTTGGCGCTAACATTGATCCCATCAGGAGGACGAACATGGCCGTCAAAGTCGCCATCAACGGATTTGGCCGAATTGGCCGCAACGTGTTGCGGGCTATCATCGAAAGCGGGCGCACCGATATCGAAGTGGTCGCCATCAACGATCTGGGTCCGGTTGAAACCAACGCGCATCTGCTGCGCTTCGATTCAGTGCATGGCCGCTTTCCCGCGACCGTCACCACCACTGAAACCACCATTGATGTCGGTCGCGGCCCGATTGAGGTAACCGCAATCCGCAACCCCGCCGACCTGCCTTGGGGGCATGTTGACGTTGTGCTGGAATGCACCGGCATCTTTACCAGCAAAGAAGCCTGCCAAGCGCACCTCGATAACGGCGCATCGCGGGTTCTGATCTCTGCCCCCGGCAAAGATGCTGACAAAACAATCGTCTATGGCGTAAACCACGAAACGCTGACAAGTGACGATACCATCGTTTCCAACGCCTCCTGCACGACCAACTGCCTGTCGCCGGTCGCCAAGGTTCTGAACGACGCCATTGGGATCACCAAAGGCTTCATGACGACAATCCACAGCTACACCGGCGATCAGCCGACGCTGGACACGATGCACAAGGATCTCTACCGGGCGCGCGCTGCGGCCCTGTCAATGATCCCCACATCCACCGGTGCCGCCAAGGCCGTGGGTCTGGTGCTGCCCGAACTCAACGGCAAACTGGACGGCGTCGCGATCCGCGTCCCCACTCCAAATGTCTCCGTCGTGGACCTTACTTTCGAAGCATCGAAAGCCACGACAGTGGAAGAGGTCAACGCAGCAATCATCGCAGCGGCCGACGGCCCGCTCAAAGGCATTCTCGGCTACACAGACCTGCCGCTTGTCAGCTCTGACTTTAACCACGACCCGCATTCGTCGGTCTTTCACCTTGATCAGACAAAGGTGCTGGACGGCAACATGGTCCGCATCCTGACATGGTACGACAACGAATGGGGCTTCTCCAACCGGATGAGCGACACCGCCGTCGCCATGGGCAAGCTGATCTGACCAACATTAAATGCGCAAGAATCAAGCCGACCCCTCGCGGGTCGGCTTTTTTGTGAACAAAATATGTATTTCGCCATGCTGTCTACGCATGCCGGCTTCACGGGTATCGCAGTTGTGCTGCAGCGCAGCATCCCTATCTTCGATATTCAAGACAAGACGCGACGACCTACGAAGGATATATAGAATGACTGCATTCAACACCGTTCGCACCGCCATCCAAAAACGCATGGCTTACCACCGGCTCAAGGGTGAACTGCAAAATATGCCCGCTGATATCGCCATTGATCTGGGAATGTTCCGCGAAGACGCTGCCGAAGTGGCATCAAAAGCGATCTACGGCTAACGGATGCACATCGTGCGGATGCGGCGAACAAGTGGCTGCAAAGCAGCCGCTACATCAGCCTGTGAACTTTTTCTGCAGCGCGTCATTGACCAATGGCGTGACGAATTTCGACACATTGCCATTCAGCCGGGCGATTTCCTTGACCAGTTTTGATGCAATCGCCTGATTCTTCGCATCAGCCATCAGGAATACGGTCTCAATCGAGTTATCCATCGACCTGTTCATCCCCACCATCTGGAACTCATATTCAAAATCAGCCACCGCGCGCAGACCGCGAATAATGACCCCTGCCCCTACATCACGGGCACAGTTAATCAACAGATTCTCGAACGGATGTACGACAACATCACAGCCGCTCGCGGCCCCCAGCGGAACACATTCTGACTGGACCATCGCCACCCGTTCTTCCAATGAAAACAACGGCTTTTTGTCGCGGTTGATCGCAACCCCAATAACCAAGCGATCAACCAAAGAACAGGCGCGACGAATAATGTCGATATGGCCATGCGTCACCGGATCAAAGGTGCCGGGGTAAAGTCCTACGCGCATGGTGCACCTCGTGTCTTGCTTCGCGCCCAAGCAACAATATTACGCTGGAAATTGCAAGCAGGGCTAATGGCCCATAATCATGCCTTCCAGCGCATCCTTTTCCATCGACAGCTCAGACAAACGCGCCTTGACCACATCACCGATTGAAATCAAACCAATCATCGCGCCATCCTGCATCACCGGCAGGTGACGAAAACGGCCATTGGTCATCATTTCCAACACGTTCAGCGCATTGTCAGATGGGCTACATGTCACCAGTTTCGTTGTCATGATGCTGCTAACAGGCTCATCAATACAGGCTGTCCCGCGCTTGCCCATCTCGCGGACAATGTCACGCTCCGACAGGATACCATCCAGCGTATCACCATTAGCAGACACCACCACTGTCCCGATCCGATTGTCGGAAAGCAGCTTGATCGCATCACGTGTATAATCTGTCGGCTTGACAGAAATCACACCGATATCGGCCTTTGACTTAAGGATTTGAGAAACGATCATCATCCGGCTCCTTCAAATTGCGCCATGAATTTCAGCGTCTCAAATCAAGGCACCGCCTGTCAAGCGTGCTATTCGCTCCAGTCGCACAACCTCTGCCTGTAACCCACTGGTCAACGCATCGGCAAAACGGCTCAACCGGTCCGATTGACGGTCAGATGCATGGCGAACCAAATAGAAAGATCGCGTCAGCGAAATCTGATCGGTTAACACCCGGCGCAGCTCCGGCGCGAACGGCAAGGCAAAGTCATGCACAATCCCGACCCCCGCCCGCCGGATCATCTGCAACTGCACGGCAACAGAATTCGACGCCAGATGCACACCTTGCTTCCCCAGCGCGCCCAGATAGTCCAATTCCTTGTCAAAAATCATGTCCGGAATATAGCCGACAATGGCGCGCCCACGCAGATCAGCCAGTGTTTCAATCGCTGGTTCATCAGCACGTGTCGCCAAGTGCAAATGATAATCGGTGATCTTATCGACGCTCAACCGCCCCGCCGCAGGCGGGCTGACCGTAATCGCCATATCCGCCTCGCGCCGCGATAGGTTAACGACACGGGGCAGCGCCAGCACCTGCACCTCAAGCTCCCGATTGTCCGCCTGTATCGCCGCACAGACCTGCGGCAGCAGAAAATTGGCCACGCCATCCGGTGCGCCAATCCTGATCTGCCCGCTCAGCGCCGCCGACGCGCCCTGCCCTTCATCAAAGGCCAGCGACAAATGCGACTCTGCCTCTGCGGCCCGGTCGCGCATCCGCTCACCCAAATCGGTCAGCGCATACCCCTGCGGACTTTTGACAAACAGCACCGCCCCCAAAGCATGTTCCAGCCGGGCGATCCTGCGGCTTAGCGTGGCCGGATCCATCTGTAGAACCGGCGCAGCACCCGTCAGGCTCTCTGCGCGTGCCACAGCCAGAAACACCCGCATGTCGTCCCAATTGTTCATCACATACCTGCATTTTTGCAAAACTGGTTTGGGGAAATTCTTCTTTTCCACCAAAAAACGCAAGCCTATAGTCACCACAACCAATGGAGGACCCGATGCAAGAACTGACCCACTACATCAACGGCGCACATGTCAAAGGCACATCCGGGCGCTTTGCAGATGTGATGAACCCCGCCACAGGAGAGGTGCAGGCAAAGGTCCCGCTGGCCAATGCCGCCGAACTGGCACAGGCTGTTGACATCGCACAAGCAGCGCAGCCCGCATGGGGCGCCGTGAACCCGCAACGCCGGGCGCGGGTCATGATGGCCTTTGTCGGCCTGCTGAACCGCGATATGGACAAACTGGCAGAGGCGCTCAGCCGCGAACACGGCAAGACCCTCCCCGATGCCAAGGGCGACGTGCAGCGCGGGCTGGAAGTCGTAGAATACTGCATTGGTGCGCCGCAACTGCTCAAAGGTGAATTTACCGACAGCGCCGGCCCCGGCATCGACATGTATTCGATGAAGCAGCCACTCGGCGTCACTGCGGGCATCACCCCCTTCAACTTCCCCGCCATGATTCCAATGTGGATGTTCGCGCCCGCCATAGCCTGCGGCAATGCATTCATCCTCAAACCGTCCGAACGCGATCCCTCCGTCCCACTGATGCTGGCCGAATTGCTGGAAGAAGCAGGCCTGCCCAAAGGCATCATCCAGGTCGTCAATGGCGACAAGGAATCCGTCGATGCGATCTTAGATCATGACGTGATCCAGTCCATCGGCTTTGTCGGGTCAACCCCCATCGCCGAATACATCTATGGGCGCGGCTGTTCCAACGGCAAACGGGTGCAGTGTTTCGGCGGCGCCAAAAACCACATGATCATCATGCCCGACGCCGACATGGACCAAGCCGCCGACGCGCTGATCGGGGCCGGATATGGTGCCGCAGGCGAACGTTGCATGGCGATTTCTGTCGCTGTACCCGTAGGCGATGAAACTGCCGACCGCCTAATTGAAAAGCTGGTGCCACGGATCGAAAAACTGAAAGTCGGTCCATATACATCAGGCAATGACGTCGACTACGGCCCCGTTGTCACCGCCGCCGCCAAGGCGAACATCCTTAAATTGATCGAAAGCGGCGTGGCCCAAGGGGCTGACCTTGTCGTGGATGGGCGCGATTTCAAGCTGCAAGGCTACGAAGACGGCTTCTTTGTCGGGCCGCATCTGTTCGACCGGGTCACCAAGGACATGGATATCTACAAACAGGAAATCTTTGGCCCGGTCCTGTCCTGCGTGCGGGCGCAAAGCTATGACGAGGCGCTCAGCCTCGCGATGGACCATGAATATGGCAACGGCACCGCAATCTTTACCCGCGACGGCGACGCCGCGCGCGATTTTGCCAACCGGATCAATATCGGCATGGTCGGCATCAACGTCCCGATCCCGGTGCCACTGGCCTATCACACCTTTGGCGGCTGGAAGAAATCGGTCTTCGGCGACCTGAACCAGCACGGTCCAGACGCGTTTAAATTCTATACGCGGACCAAGACGGTCACGTCACGCTGGCCCTCAGGCATCAAAGAAGGCGGCGAATTTTCCATCCCCGTGATGGAATAACGGCAAAGACGGGGTGGGAAACTGCCCCGTCACCTGCAAATATTCTTCACTGCCTTCCACTGTGCATCAGAAGTCGGCATGTGGCTTCCAACATCGGCCTCCAACGATACCGCCGCAAGGAATCGTTCATCTATCGGGCGATCCATCCATCATCTTGTTAATGTAATGTACAACGGGCGCAATCAATTCAGCATCATCCCAATACGACCCATGCGACAACGGATCCCAGCCTTGCGCAACCGGGCGACCCAGATGGATCGGAACATCCCGCAAGGCGCGCTCTGACACCATCTGGCTATAGCACGGGGCCACAGGCCCCATCGGGTAGGCCAGAATATCCTGCTTGTCATAGAAATTCTGCCACCATGTCATGATCTGCGCGTCTTCTGGCAAATCCGCACCCGGATAGGCAATGGGCATGATTTCTTCCTGCCGGTGAGCAAACAAAAACACCGGTATATTGCAGCCAAAGGTCATCAGCCCCGCCACAGTACGCATGTCCTGCAATGGAGACCCGAAACGACCGGACCCCGTCCGTCCCATAAATCGCTGCAAATCGTAGATATAGTTCGAAACAATATGCGCGCCCAAAGAATGGGCCAGTATCAACACCGGTCCATCGCGGCCGATATCGGCTTCCATATCGCGCATCGTCATTTCAACACGCACATGAATCTGCTCATAAACAGCCGCCGCACCATCGGCCGTCTTACGATATGCAGCCGCATCAGACATAGCCGACATGACAAAGGCGCGCGCAGCGTCGGTGCTTGTCTTATCCCGAATATCCGCAAAAAAAGCCTGCTGACGTTTTTGCAAAATATCCGACCAGACGACCTCTCGCCAAGCAAGATTCGCGGCCTTCGCCCCCAGTTTACGCCGCACGCGACGGGCCATATCACTGGAAAATGTCAGTTCAGAACTGTTTGTCGGGCGCTTCTGGCCCTTAAGCCCCACACCATGAATGACAATCACACCAATTTTTTGCTGCGCCACGAAACAACCCCTTGCTGTTCCGATGGTTATGCACCGATAAAAATAACCAATTCATAAAAAGATCAGCCATTTTTATCCGGGTGGTATAAATCACTATTCCGACCATAGGCCGCTTTGACCCGGCCGACACCCTTGCCCATTGCACGCGCTGCAACAGCACCGGAACGCAGGCGCGTGAATGGTGCCAGTATTGTAAAGACCAACGCGCGCAAGATTCCGTATCCAAGCATGACCAGCGCCGCGATCTTGGATTTCTCCTTCGCTGTCCTGATCCGCCGCGCAGTTTCCTGATCGCGACACCGCCGAAAATAGTACTTAAATGTCAGACGGTGCAGCGGCCAAACCTCGCGCACCCGTGCGTCTGGGGCCCACCCGGTCCGCCCGCCAGCGGCGGAAAAATCAGCATAAAACTTCGTGTCAGAGCCACCCGAATAACGAAGCGCTTCGTCGAACCGAACGCCCAACCGGGTGCAAGCGGCAATGCGTACCATCCAGTTATTCGTATAAATCCCAAATTCCGCCTCGCGCGGATTTCCGATTTCCGCCTCGCGTAGCGCATACGCCTTTGCCGCCCGCCGCCGGAGCTCGTAAAGCACAGCAGCCTGCTGCCACGTCAGATCAATGCCCGCAGGTGGATCATAGATGATTGGCCCACCCACAAGATCAAGTTCCCGTTTCGACATTGCAGTATAAAGGTTGACCAGCCAATCTGGTAAAACTGTCTCATCATCATCGACGAAAGTCAGGAAATCGCAGTCATTTTCGATCGCCATATCCAACACGCAATTGCGCGCAAATGGAATGCCGCGCTCCGTTTCCAAGCGATATTTCACCTCGAAAGGAAGGGTCTCAGCCAGCTCAGAAATAAGCGGTTCAATCGAAAGCGCATCATCATTTTCCGCGATTAATATTTGACATTCCGCATCGTCAGGCAGAGCCATGTCGGCAAGACTCAGCAAAAGGGCTCGTAACATATCGGCCCGCCGGTGCGTGATAACCCCGATGCCGAATTTTGTTTTCTCACGTGCCAATTGCTTTGCCTCCGTCAATCATAGCATCCACTGATGACCTATCCCCTTGCCAAACACAACAAACACCTCAACAATATGAACAAGCGTTCAATTCATGCGTGAGGGAGGCATCATGGATTTTTCTCTGACCGAGGAACAATCAGCAATCTTCGATATGGCGCAGGCCTTCGGGGCCGAGCAAATCGCGCCCTATGCTCGCCAATGGGAAAGGGACGGCACTATCCCCAAAACGCTCTGGCCCAAGCTGGCAGAGCTGGGTTTCGGCGGGCTCTATGTCAGCGAAGATATGGGCGGCGCCAATCTCACCCGCCTCGATGCGACACTGGTTTTCGAAGCGCTATCACAATCCTGCGCCTCAGTCGCGGCCTTCTTGTCGATCCACAACATGTGCGCCAAGATGATCGACGCTTATGGAAGCGACAGCATGAAATCGCGTATTCTGCCCAAGGCGCTCAGCATGGACAGCCTTCTAAGCTATTGCCTGACTGAACCCGGCTCCGGCTCGGACGCGGCTGCGCTCAAAACCAAGGCAATCCACAGCAATGCGGGCTACGCGCTCACCGGAACCAAAGCCTTCATCTCCGGCGGTGGCTACTCCGACGCCTATATCGTCATGGCGCGAACAGGCGCGGACGGGGCAAAAGGGATCAGCGCAATCCTGATTGAAGACGGCGCGCCCGGGCTTAGCTTCGGCGGGCTAGAGGATAAGATGGGCTGGCGGTCCCAGCCCACGCGGCAAGTACAAATGGATGACTGCCAGACCCCTGCGGACAACCTGCTGGGCACCGAAGGTCAGGGCTTTAAATACGCGATGGCCGGGCTTGACGGCGGACGGCTCAACATTGCCGCTTGTTCGCTCGGTGCAGCACAATCCGCACTCGACCAGACGCTGGCCTACATGAAAGACCGCAAAGCTTTCGGCAAACCCATCGACCAGTTTCAGGGGCTCCAGTTCCGGCTGGCCGATATGGAAATAGAACTGCAATCCTCCCGGACGTTCCTACGCCAAGCCGCGTGGAAACTGGATACAGGCGCACCGGACGCAACAAAATTTTGTGCCATGGCCAAAAAACTGGTGACAGAGGTCGGTTGTCGGGTCGCCGACCAATGCCTGCAACTGCATGGGGGCTACGGCTACCTTGCCGATTATGGGATCGAAAAGATCGTGCGCGATCTGCGGGTGCACCAAATCCTCGAAGGGACCAATGAAATCATGCGATTGATCACCGCGCGACATATGATCCATTGACCGTCGCAGTCCCGGACCACGATCCGGGACCTCCACCTCCGGGGGCACCATGAACGATATCATTATCCGTAAAACCGGCAAAGCCGGGCATATCACCCTCAATCGGCCTGCTGCGCTCAATGCGCTGACATGGGACATGTGTCTAGCAATCGAAGCGGCGATTGACGAATGGCGCAGCGATTCCGCGATACAGCTGATCATCATCGACGGGGCTGGCGACAAAGCCTTCTGCGCCGGGGGCGACATTGCCGAAATGTATGCCAGCTCACAGCGTCAGGAATACGACTACGGCCAGCGGTTCTGGCGCGATGAATACCGGCTGAACGCGAAACTGGCCCGCTACCCCAAGCCGATTGTCAGCTTTCTGCACGGGTTCACCATGGGCGGCGGGGTCGGTGTCGGCTGCCATGCCAGCCACCGGATCGTATGTGACAGCAGCCGGATCGCGATGCCGGAATGCTCTATCGGGCTGGTGCCGGATGTGGGCGGTTCCCTTATCCTTGCCAACGCGCCCGGTAGGTTGGGTGAATACTTGGGAACAACGGGCGCCCGAATGGGCCCGGCGGATGCGATATACGCTGGATTCGCCGACTGTTTCATTCCGGAAAGGGAATGGGACACAGTGAAGAATGATCTTATCAACACCGGCGAACTTACGGCAATCGGCGCATTCGATGAGCATCCGGGGGATGGCGCAATATTTGCTAATCAGGTTGAGCTGAACCAACACTTCTCGCGATCATCGATGATCGAAATCGGAGAATCTCTGGCAAACTCAGATTTCGAATTCGCCAAGCAGGCACTTGCCGCACTCAAGCGGAACGCGCCGCTCGCAATGACAGTCACTCTGGACATCATCCGCGCGGTCCGGGAACAGCCGGATATCCGCACCGCACTCGACCATGAATTTCGCTACACCTATCGCTGCGCGGAACAGGGTGATTTCATCGAAGGCATTCGGGCCGCGATCATCGACCGGGATCGGAACCCACGCTGGCGGCATCAAAGCTGGCAAGAGGTGCCTGCTTCGGAAATCGCGGCCATGACCGCGCCGCTGGGGGACGCGGCACTGCAATGGGAGGATGAGACATGAAAATCGGTTTTATCGGGCTTGGGAACATGGGCGCGCCCATGGCGACGAATCTTGCGAAGACTCACGACGTGACCGGCTATGACACGGTTGCGAAACCGGACGGCATCACCATGACAGACAGCGCTGCGGCGGCTGCAAAATATGCGGACGTGGTCATAACCATGCTGCCGAACGGAGACATCCTGCGCAGCGTCGTGGCAGAGATCCACGCGGTGATGAAACCCGGCGCGGTGCATCTCGACTGCTCCACGGTCGATGTGGAAAGCGCACGCGCCGTCGCGGCGCAGGCCGATAGCCACGGGCTGCAAGCCATCGACGCCCCGGTCTCTGGCGGGATCGGCGGGGCGCAGGCGGGCACGCTGACCTTCATGGCAGGCGGGTCGGAGGAGGCCTTTGCCGCCGTCAAACCGCTCTTCGACATCATGGGGCAGAAGGCGGTGCATTGCGGTCCCGCAGGCAATGGTCAGGCCGCCAAGATCTGCAACAACATGATCCTTGGGGTCACCATGATCGCCACCTGCGAGGCTTTCGTGCTGGCCGACAAGCTCGGGCTGGGTCGGCAGGCAATGTTCGACGTGGTCAGCACGTCATCGGGTTCAAGTTGGTCGATGAATGCCTACTGCCCCGCTCCGGGCATCGGGCCGAATTCGCCAGCAGACAACGATTACAAACCCGGCTTTGCGGCAGAATTGATGCTTAAAGATCTGAACCTCAGCCAGATGGCAGCGGAAGCCGTAGATTCAGACACACCAATGGGACAGGCAGCGCGCGATCTCTACGCGCAATTCGTCGAAAAAGAGGATGGCAAGGGCCGCGACTTTTCCGCCATGCTTCCGCGATTCCAAACACGCGGACGGACCGCGAACAAGGGCTGACCGGGCCGCGCCCGCATAGAGACAAACCCAACGCAAGTGTTCGTTAAACTGTTCGGGCTACCCTTGCGACGAGATACTATGCGTAGGGCCCGATCAGATGTTGAAACGACTACCGTACGTCGCGACATATCTGCTCAACCCCTCTTCCGTACTCGATGCACTGTGGAAGCTCCTTTTTCTCAGCATCCTAACAACGCTTTTGACCATGGCAGTCGAATATCTGCTGCTCCTGCAAAACCGGCGCTCGGCAGCAGAGTATTTTGTTGTTGTCACACTCGTCGCATCGCCGCTGTTTGGTTTTGGGATGTATTTGACCAAGCGGATGGTGCATCTGCAACGCCAGCTAAGCCGCTTGGCCCGCACCGATTTACTCACAGGTTTAGCCAACAGGCGGGGTTTCTTTGATCTTGTCAACGCCGAGGATCCCGGACATCTGGCCTTACTCGACATTGATCACTTCAAAAAAATCAACGATTCCTATGGCCACGCGGTCGGTGATCAGGTGCTGGCAAGCGTTGCAAAAGAAATCGCAGCCCGAGTTGGGGAACACGGGCTGGTTGCGCGTATAGGGGGTGAAGAATTCGCCCTTCACGCACCAACTACAAACGAAGAAATCGCCGCGGCGTTGATCAATGGGCTAACCAGCAATTTTATCGTCAAGACGGAGGATACGCCGATCCACGTTACACTCTCCGCCGGTTGGGTGCGCACGCAATCCTGCCTCGATATGACAGAAATCCTACACCGCGCCGACGAAGCACTTTATATGGCCAAACAAAATGGTCGCGCACGCGCAGAGCAATGGAAAGCCGTCACAAACCCCACGCCGAAAATGATGCGGCACGGTTAAAACCGGCTACTCTGCCGCCACTTTACGCGGTGCCAGCATCTCTTTCAGATAACGACCGGTGTGGCTTTCTTCGACCTCTGCCACCTGTTCCGGCGTCCCTTTCGCAACGATGCGGCCCCCGCCATCGCCGCCTTCGGGACCGATATCGATCAGGTAGTCGGCGGTCTTGATCACATCGAGATTGTGCTCGATCACCACCACCGAATTCCCCTGATCTACCAACTCGTGCAGCACTTCCAGTAGCTTGCGCACATCCTCAAAATGCAGACCCGTCGTCGGTTCGTCGAGGATATAGAGCGTCCGGCCCGTGGACCGTTTCGCCAGTTCCTTCGACAGTTTCACCCGCTGCGCCTCGCCGCCTGACAGGGTCGTCGCCTGCTGTCCCACCTTGATATAGCCCAAACCCACGCGCATCAGCGCATCCATCTTTTCACGGATCGACGGCACGGCAGTAAAGAACTGCTGCGCATCTTCCACTGTCATATCAAGCACATCGGCGATGGACTTGCCCTTGAACTTGATCTCCAGCGTCTCGCGGTTATAGCGCGCACCCTTGCAGGTTTCGCAGGTCACATAGACATCCGGCAGAAAGTGCATCTCGATCTTGATGACACCATCGCCCTGACAAGCCTCACACCGGCCACCCTTAACGTTGAACGAAAACCGCCCCGGCTTATACCCGCGCGCCTTGGCCTCTGGCAGGCCGGCAAACCAATCGCGGATCGGGGTAAAGGCACCGGTATAGGTCGCAGGATTCGACCGCGGCGTGCGGCCAATCGGGCGCTGGTCGATATCAATCACCTTGTCCAGATGCTCAAACCCCTTGATCGTCTCACAAGGGGCGGGCGTCTGGCGCGCACCATTCAGCTTTTGCGAAGCGTTCTTGAACAGCGTCTCAATCGTCAGCGTGGATTTCCCGCCGCCCGATACGCCAGTGACACAAGTGAACACACCCAGCGGAAAATCTGCGGTGACATTCTGCAAATTATTGCCCGTGGCCTTCACCACCGTCAGCTTTTTCTTGGTTTTCTTGCGGCGCGTCGCAGGCACGGCGATTTCGCGCGAGCCCACCAGATATTGCCCCGTCACCGACGCCTCATTCGCCATGATCTCTTGCGGGGTGCCCTTGGCCACAACCTGACCACCGTGCACGCCAGCCCCCGGACCAATATCAAAGACATAATCCGCCTCGCGGATCGCCTCTTCATCATGTTCCACCACGATCACCGTATTGCCCTGATCGCGCAGGTTTTTCAGCGTGGTCAGCAAGCGATCATTGTCGCGCTGATGCAAACCAATGGATGGTTCATCCAGCACATAAAGCACACCTTGCAAGCCCGACCCAATCTGACTGGCCAACCGGATACGCTGGCTTTCGCCACCCGACAAAGTGCCGGAATTGCGCGACAGCGTCAGGTAATCCAAACCCACATTATTCAAAAACCCCAGCCGCTCGCGAATTTCCTTCAGAATCGCGCGAGCGATCTCGTTCTTCTGGGCGGTCAGGCTTTCAGGCACCGATTGGCACCACTCATAGGCTTCCCGGATCGACATCTGTACGACCTGCCCCACATGCAGCCCGCCGATCTTGACGGCCAGTGCCTCAGCCCGCAGGCGATACCCGCCGCAGGTGCCGCAGTGACGATTGTTCTGATAGTTCTCAAACTCCTCGCGGATCCAATTGCTGTCCGTCTCGCGATAGCGGCGCTCCATATTCGGGATCACGCCTTCGAACACACGCTCCACCTGATACACGCGACCGCCTTCATCATAGCGGAACTTGATTTCTTCCTTGCCAGAGCCGCGCAAAAACACCTGCTGCACCTTCGGGTCCAGATCTTTCCAGCGGGCGTTCTTGTTAAAGCCATAGTGCTTCGCAATCGCCTCAATCGTCTGCAAGAAATAAGGCGATTTGCCTTTGCGCCAAGGCGCCAATGCACCATCCGCAATCTTCAGCGTCACATCAGGGACAACGAGCTGTTCGTCAAAAAACAGTTCCACCCCCAACCCATCACACGATGGACAGGCCCCAAAAGGCGCGTTGAACGAAAACAAGCGCGGCTCAATCTCGGGGATGGTGAAGCCACTGACGGGACAGGCGAAATTTTCGGAAAAAGTGATCCGCTCCGGATCGCCCTCCTTTGGGGCAGTTTCCAGCACCGCAATCCCATCGGCCAAATCCAGTGCAGTTCGAAAACTATCGGCCAAACGCGTTTCAAGCCCATCGCGAACAATGATCCGGTCCACCACCACATCAATATCGTGACGGAACTTCTTATCCAGCGTCGGCGGCTCATCCAGCTCGTAGAATTCACCGTCAACTTTCACCCGCTGGAACCCCTGCTTGCGCAGCTCCAGAAACTCCTTGCGATACTCGCCCTTGCGGTCACGGATGATCGGGGCGAGCAGATAGCCACGGGTTCCCTCCTCCATCCCCATGACGCGATCCACCATATCCTGCACCTGCTGCGCCTCAATCGGCAGACCGGTGGCCGGGCTGAACGGCGTGCCCGCGCGGGCGAAAAGCAACCGCAGATAGTCGTAAATCTCAGTAATGGTCCCCACCGTCGACCGGGGGTTTTTCGATGTCGTCTTCTGCTCAATAGAAATCGCCGGGGACAGACCGCTGATATGGTCCACATCCGGCTTTTCCATCATATCAAGAAACTGGCGGGCATAGGCTGACAGCGATTCCACATAGCGGCGCTGCCCTTCAGCATAGATCGTATCGAAGGCGAGCGATGATTTGCCCGATCCGGACAATCCGGTAATCACGACAAGCTGATCACGGGGAATATCCACATCGATATTCTTCAGATTATGCTCGCGCGCGCCACGCACTTCGATGTTCTTCAATTCTGACATCAGCCATCCTCACTACGGTTGCCATGCATTTAAGACGCGTCGCCGAAAGTTCCAATGGCAGAATGGAACATTAACAGAACATACACAAGGATTCGCCATTCAAATGCGATTACCGCAAGAAAAATGCCCGGTCGCATCCAAGCAACCGGGCATCTTGTCTTCATACCGCAGGCACAACAGCTGCGCCCAAGCAGCGATTAGTTATTGTAGTAGGCCGAAAAGCCGGCCTGAATGGTGCTGAACCACGACCCGTCATTACGGATATTGGCCATGCCCTGGTTCAAGGTCGCAACAATCTCTTCTGCCTGTGGATTGTCCTTGCGTACAATGATGGTCAACACACTGACAGATGAAATCTGATCATTCACTGTCACGCTGTCTTCCATGTTCAGCTTTCCAAGAATGTCAGAAGCCTGCGACAGTTCCAACTCGACACCATCCACATTGCCCGCTGCCAGTTCGACAAAGCAATCGGCCGGGTCAACCGGGCTCACATAGTTGACGTCTTCATCAGTCAGACCACCGGGGGGCAGCAGAACCGCGCTGTAGCCTTCAGGCAGACAGATATTCTTGCCGCGAAATGCTTCATAGTCGCTGGTTGTGCCCAGCGGGTCGCCAACATTGGTGATAACGCCAGTAACGACTTCATATAGCGGATCTACAAACAGAAAGGTTTCGCAACGTTCTTGGAAAGCTTCTGATAGATTTGCGGAATCGCAATCCGGTGCCACCCAGGGGAACGTGCCGTCAAATGCGCCAGAGGGCAAAAGAACATCCTGATGCGACCCCCAGTCATTCACAAAAGTGACATTGGTCGAGACACTTGGATCAAGCGTGTCCAGTGCAGACTGCACGACTTGCGTCAAGACACCGCCGCCTTCCATACCTTCATCCGTGAACGGGGCATAGTCGCTGCCAGTCACCAGACGAATGCTCAGGGGCTCGTTGCTGACGACAGGTGCTGCAGGACGCACCACGCTCGCGGTCGCTGCGCTACCACTTGCAAGACGTCCGTCCGCACATGGCAGTTCCAGACGCATCCCGACAGAGATCGCATTTGGATTTCCGCCAATCACGTTCCGGTTTGCATTCCAGATCGGCTGGTAATCAATGCTACCATATGCAGTCCGAGCAATTCCGCTCAGTGAGTCACCGCCGCGCACCGTATACGTCGAACAGGCTTCTTGTGCCTGCGCACCAGTTGCAGCTGCGACAAGAATTGCCGCCGCAGAAATTTGAAGTGATTTCATCAGTCTTCCTTATTCATTTTATTGCCATCGTTATAAATGATGACTCATCACACACACAGAGATCTGATGTATTTGGTGAAACACATCAGATCGGCTTCCTCCACAGAGAAGTATAGCGGCAAACATGACCTTAATGCGACTAAATACAGTCGCATTAAGGTCGATTTCGATTGCTGTATTACAAAGGCTCTATGGCCTGATCACTTAACTGTCAGTCGCCTTAAAAGTGGATCGCGCGACCATAGGCATCCAGCACACTTTCATGCATCATTTCTGACAACGTGGGATGCGGGAAGACCGTGTTCATCAGGTCTTCTTCGGTGGTTTCTAACTGACGACCGACAACGTAGCCTTGGATCAGCTCAGTCACTTCTGCCCCGACCATATGGGCGCCCAGCAGTTCCCCGGTTTTGGCATCGAACACGGTTTTGACCATGCCTTCCGGCTCGCCCAAAGCGATGGCCTTGCCATTCCCGATAAAGGGAAAACGGCCAACCTTGATGTCATAGCCCAGCTCTTTCGCCTTGGCCTCAGTATAGCCAACAGACGCGACCTGCGGATGGCAATAGGTACAGCCAGCTATGCTTTCCGGCTTCACCGGATGGGCATGTTTGCCCGTGATCAGTTCCGCCACCATCACACCCTCATGGGAGGCTTTATGCGCCAGCCAGGGGGCACCGGCGATATCGCCAATCGCATAAAGCCCATCGACGCCAGTGCGACAGAATTCATCCGTCACCACATGGGTGCGGTCCACCTTGACGCCAAGCTTATCCAGCCCCAGCCCCTCGACATTGCCGACAATGCCCACGGCACTGATCACCGTGTCAAATTCCATCTTTTCGGTCTTGCCGCCTGTTTCGATATGAGCGGTCACCTTGCCCTTGGCGCGGTCCAGTTTCTTGACCATGGCTTTTTCCATGATCTTCATACCCTGTTTGACGAACTGCTTTTTGGCAAAGGCCGAAATCTCGGCATCCTCGACCGGCAGCACGCGGTCCATCACCTCGACCACTGTCGTGTCAGCGCCCAGCGTGTTGTAAAAGCTGGCAAATTCGATGCCAATCGCGCCAGATCCGATCACCAGCAGTTTTTTGGGCATATGCGGCGGTTGCAGCGCATGCTTATAGGTCCAGACCAAATCACCATCGGCCTCCAAGCCCGGCAATTCGCGCGCCCGCGCGCCTGTTGCCAGAACGATATTTTTCGCACTCAGCTCTTCGGTGCCCTTGTCGGTCTTGACGCTCACCTTGCCCTTGGCAGGAATCGTCGCCGCGCCCATCAGGACAGTGACCTTGTTTTTTTTCAGCAAATGGCCCACGCCACCGGCTAGCTGTCCCGCTACCTTACGGGACCGCTTCACCACCGCGTCCAGATCGTAATCAATGCCTTCGGCCTTCAGACCAAATTCCTTGGCACGATGCATCAGGTGAAAGACTTCGGAGGTGCGCAGCAGCGCCTTAGTGGGGATACAGCCCCAGTTCAGGCAGATACCGCCCAGATGTTCCCGCTCTACCACGGCCACTTTCAAACCCAGTTGGGCACCACGAATGGCGGCCACATATCCGCCGGGTCCCGCACCGATCACAACCAAGTCAAAGCTTTGCGCTGCCATTTATCCGCCCTCCAGAAAGAATTTGTTGAACGTTAAACTAGTTTGGCAGCAAGAACCAGTGATCCACGGTCATAGCGGCTATTCAAAACATGATATTGCTATGGGAATCGGCGACGCGCCAGCAATTGCGGCCAGCGTCCTTCGCCTCATAAAGTGCCACATCCGCCGCCTTTATCAGACCCTGCGGATCGGTGCCGTGGGTTGGGTAGATCGACACACCAGCAGAAATTGTGACCTTGGGCAGCGGTCCGCCAATATATTTGACACGCATATCCTCAACCACCTGCCGTAATTCCTCGATCACCGCCCCGGCGCGTGTGCGATCCGCATTCGGCACAATCAGCGAAAACTCCTCGCCCCCGACACGGCAGGCCGTCAACCCTCCAGCGTCCAGCGCCAGCATCTTTTCTGCAAGCGCCTCCAACACCGCATCACCTGCATCGTGGCCATGATCGTCATTGAAACTTTTGAAACGATCAGCATCCAGCGTAATCAGGGCGAAATTCCCCTGCCGTGACGCCGTTTGGCTCAACTCTTTGCGCAGCTCATCAAGGAAGTAGCGGCGGTTATAAAGCCCTGTCAGCGGATCGCGTGTCGACTGATCCTGCAACTCGTCGCGCAGCTTCACATTAGCAATCGCCATCGAAATATGCTCAGCGCAGCGGGCGGTGAACGCACTGGAATCAATCACTTCCGGGTTGTCACCCTCGGATCGAAACTCGATATGCATCAACCCCACCGTATCGCCATGGGCCATGATCGGCACGCAGGTATAGGTATCGGGGGTGACATCATCGCTCATAACCTCTTGCACATGGTCGCAAACAAAGCTCAGCTCATCAGGATGATAGGTGTAAGAACGGCCGCGCCGCAGCGCCCAACAACTATCAGGGGTGACACGCGTTTCGGACAAGGCCGAATTCCAGGCACACACTTGCTCCAACACATCCCGACCATGAGTATAGATGAACAGCTGCCCTTGGGTGCCGGGCAGCACCTTATACATGAACGCCGTCACGACGCGGTAAA
This sequence comes from Loktanella agnita, assembly GCF_046640325.1. NCBI lineage: Bacteria > Pseudomonadati > Pseudomonadota > Alphaproteobacteria > Rhodobacterales > Roseobacteraceae > Loktanella > Loktanella agnita. The sequence continues at coordinate 187,455 of NZ_JBJMBF010000007.1, forward strand.
GCTCTTCAAGTGATTTGCACGACTGCAGCCACTCATCCAGCTGCGCCAGCAGTGATGCCTCCCTCTGGCGCGCGCGCTCATGCTGCAGGACCTCCGCCGCGCGGCGCTGCGCCTCTTCCGCATCCGCCTTGGCGGTCGCAAGGGACCGCGAGACGGTCCGCTCTGCCGTGACATCAGTATAAGCAACCACATGCCCCCCGTCGCGTACAGGCCGCACACTTGCCGAAACGGTGCGGCCCGACGGCAGGGTCGCGTCATAACAAAACGTTTTCTGGGCCGCATAAAGCGACAAGTGGGTTTTCATTTGCTCCGGCGTAAACTCACCACGCTCAGCCCCGGCTGTCAGAAATTGAACTAAGGTGGAACCACGCTGCAGGGCATGCTTTTCAAGTTCAAGCACATCAAAGACGGCATCATTGTTCAGGCTGCACCGCCCCCCGTCCGACCAAAAGATGATGCCCTGTTCCAACGCATCCAGAACCTGAACAAGCATTTTACGACCAGTTCGGTCATCCGATGCGCGGGCATCGGAATCACCGAGCTGTATCGTAGTCTCGGGCTTGATCGATTTATCCTGCAACATGCCTGGCCACCAAAACTTTGTGGCAACATGCTGCTTCTGGGCAAAGAAAGTCTTAAGAGGAGGCCGCTAAATCGTGAGAATCCGCCGCACCTTGGACGGCCTGGATCGCCGCACGATATCCGCCCGCATCCAAAAACGCCTGTTCCGGTGGCGTCGTCCGACGACCCAATGCCGCGTTGCGATACGGAAATCGTCCAAAATCGCGGATTACCGCGCGATGGGCGCAGGCGTGGTCCTGATTATGCGCGCCTGTCGCAGGCATACGCGAATGAATCAAGCGCACGGCACGGTCCTGATCGCACAGGTTCTCTGAATGCATCAGCGGCAGATAAAAGAACTGGCGCGCCGGCTCGTCGATCTTCATGTCCCAATCACGGTCAATCGCCATCTTCGCAGCTGCCAGCGCCACTTGGTCTGTGGCAAAGGCCTGGCCCGTGTCGCGGAACATATTACGCGGAAACTGATCGGTCAGAATGATATAGGCCAGCGTGCCGGACGGATAAGTCAGCCACAGGCCTAAAGCCCCCTCATGCGCCAAGCGCCACGCATCAGCAAAGCGGTCAGTAATCATCGCATCAAAATCTGGATCAGACTTATACCAGTCTGCCGGTTGGCACTCATCCAGCCAGAATGAAAGTACGTCATCTGGGGTTACCATGGCTTACTCCTTAATGGACCACCCGTATAACACCAGCGAAACAGGTTAATCCTGACCTGACAAGGGGTTGCAGCCATACAATCTTCACATGATCTTTCGATGTGACACAGTGGGTGACAAAAACCCGGCAAAGTTATGCCGCAGGCGCCTCTTCCTCCTCACCTGCCTCGATATAAACCTCTTGGGCGACCTCAGCAGCCACCGGGGTCGAAGACGCCATAACCGGCGAATAATGCACGGTTTCCATATCCAAATCGTCACGGCTTCGCTGCGTCGAACGATAAAGACCGAACAAGCCGATCCCCAGCATCAGCATGGCGGTGAACAGCCAGAAGCCATTATTGCCGATGATTTCCATCATTGAGCCAACGACAATCGGTCCCATGATCGCGCCGACCCCATTGATAAACAACAACCCGCCCGATGCGGCAGCCATGTCTTCGCGTTCCAGATAGTCATTGGTATAGGCAATCAGCAGGGCATAAAGCGGGTTGGACATACCGCCCACCACGGCACCGCTGAACAGGATCAGGGCAAAATTCCCCGGTAGCAGAAAGGCGACCAGCGACCCGAACCCGCCGATGAGCGAAATCCAGATGATCAGTACGCGGCGGTCCACGCGGTCCGACAGCCATCCGATTGGATATTGCAGCACCAGCGCCGCCACATAAATGGATGACACAAAGAACGAAATCTCGCCCACGGTCAGCCCGACCCGATTGCCATAGACCGCCGACATGCCGAACTGCGCGGCAAAGACACCGCCCAGCATGAACATCCCGAAACAGGCCAAGGGCGAGGTGCTGATCAGCTCGCGTATCTTCATCGGCTTGGTCTGCTCAAAGGCCGGCATCGGCTTGACCGACAACAGGATTGGCGTGAATGCCAGCGAAACAAGGATCGACGGGATGATAAACAGCACATAGCCAGAAACATCACCGCGGCTGACGATGAACTGAGCAAAGACAATCCCCGCCATTTGCACAATCATATAAAGCGACAGGGATTTGCCCCGCGTTTCATTCGTCGAAGCGTCGTTCAGCCAGCTTTCTGCCGTGATATAGACACCGCAGAAACAAAACCCGATCAAAACGCGCCCAACGGTCCAGGCCCAAGGTTCCACCAGCACTGGATACAGGATCAGCACAGCCGAAATCATCGACCCCATCGCAGCAAAGACGCGCACGTGGCCCACCCGCTGGATCAGTTTCGGCGTGTAGAAAGAGCTGAACAAAAAGCCAAGGAAATAGGCGGACATAACAATCGACAAAGCGAAGGTGCTAAACCCTTCCTGATCGCCACGCAGGCCCAGCAGGGTACCCTGCAAACCATTGCCAACCATAAGCATGAACATCCCGAGGAACAGTGCCCACGAGGCGGAAAAAACCTGAAACATAGCATGACCTTCTGCGCCGAACTTGCCCGCCTATCTCATGATTCTATGTGCAGGTCATCATCCGAAACCACATAATGTCGCCTGTTTGCGACCTCGGTGCGCGCGCATCAAGCGTCATCCATAATTTCGCAGCAACACGCGATGCAACACCCGGCCCTGTTTGAAGAGGGCACCAGCAGCGCCCTCTTTCCATTTCATCGCTAGACCTACCAGGCGAAGGTCACGGTTTGCCCGGCCTGAAGCGCACCGGTATCCGTTGCACTGACGGTTGACCGGGTCACGCCACGATTGTCAAAGATGCGGCGCGACCGCGCGGCCCTGACCGAGGCAGACTGACGATCATCGACAGCCTCATAGTCAACACCAAAGCGCCACTGGGCACCATGCGTATCGGCATGCGTTTCATAGGCAAACGCCGCGCCAAAGCCGCAAGGCTCTGCATCCACATCATCATCGGTTTCGCAGAACGCCCGTGGGGCAAAGTCCAGCACGCCGTTCCGTGTGTCTTGCGACAGACCTAATTCAACAAACGCACGCGCGTATGTTGCCGGGTCGATGCTCAGCTCCACGTTAGCCACCGAAATCTCCGAGCCGATCGCCTCTGCGTAAGCGACATCAACACCGACACGCGGTTTGACTGACAGGGTGCCCCAATCGCTCTCACCGCCAACCGATCCACCGGCAAAGACACCTGCATAGGTGTAGTTACCGTCGACATCCGCGCCCACGTCCAGCTCGAAACTATGCTGACCGACAGCGGCACTGCCATAGTAGCTCAGGATCAAACCACCCGCAGTACCGCGCGAAGCATAAAGGCCACCATGGATGCCGAACCCGGTGATGGTACCCGTCGCATTATCGGTTTCCACGTCATTTTTGGAAAGATAGCCCTCGATGAAACGACCGCGCAAGATGCCGTTGGCTTGCCTGTCACGGGACATACCAAAGCTCGCCACGCCCAGCGTTCCGCGATCGGCGTCATGGGTGATATCCAGATCGCCCCATGTTTCCGTATGCGTTCCGGTCGCGCAGCTATCGGCCTGCGATGCAAAGTTACCTGTCAGGCGCGCACCTTGATTGGTGCCGCCGCCTTCCAGATATCCGCGCGGTGCCCCCCCTGCATCACAGCTTTGCGCGACCGGCGCGTCAGAGCCATCAAGCAAGACGAACGCGACGCGGCGGTTCAGCGCTTTGCCTTGTTCCGTGGCGTTCGTCGCAATCGGCCGGCGTTCACCATACCCGCGCGTCTGCAAACGCTGATCTGCGATACCTCTGCGGATCAACGCAGCCCGCACCTGATTAACACGGTTCTGGCTCAGGGTCAGGTTGTAGCTATCGCTCGCGTCAGAGTCCGTGTGTCCCTCAATCAAAAAACGAGAGCTGTCACATTCGTTTAGGATCTGCGTAATACGGTCCAGCAGCGCATCGTTGCGGGCATCAATGAAATAACTGTCCGTGGCAAATTGCACCGGGCGCGCGCGCAGCAATTCATTGATCTCATTGCCGCAGACCTGACCACTGTTCACCCGCAAGCGATCCGCCGCACGGCGCGATATGGTTGACACATGCCCCGACAATATCATCGTGGTCTGGGTCAAATCATCCGTCAGAATGTCCTCGATCACGTCGATATCCACACCAGAGACGGCAATATCATAAGGGCTTTCATCCGCATCATTGCTGGCGACATCAATATCAAAGCCGAATTGTCCCTCTGCCAGCGTCGTGAAAGTGACTGTAAACGTGGTTGTCTGACCGGGCGTTAAGCTCAGTGAACCGGGCGCGGATACAATAACCGGACCATCAATGTTGGTCTCACCAGAGATCGTCGGCGTGCCGCCTATCGTCAATGTATCCTCACCTGTGTTGGAAATCGTATAGGTGATCGTCTGCGGCGTTCCCGGAGTTTGCGACCCCTGCACATCCGTACCACCGTCTGCAATCACAACATCCCCGTTCGATGTTTCAATCTCAATTTCGGGCGATGCGTCAACAATGGTATACGTCGATGTGCTCTGCGCGGGGCCGGCACATTGAATATCACCGACTTTCAGCCGTGTGCTCGGTGCACCGGCACTTGTGATACTCTGAATGCTCACATCAATTGTTTCGTCACCCTCGACCACAGCGTCATTGATGATCGTGATCGGGATCGCAAAACGAGAGGCAGCACTCGACCCATCATAGGTGCCCGGCGGCACCGTGATCGTCGTGTTATCAATCGTGAAGTCAACGCCAGCCGTCGCTGTGTTGCCGGTGATAACAAGCGTAATTGTTGATGTTTCACCCACCACACCCGAAATCAATATCTCTGGCAGGTTTGCCCCGGTAAGCTCAGACCCTTGGCTTGTTGCGGCAGCGAATTCAGCAAGTGGCGCAGGAACAAAGCTGATGTTGTCCAGAAAATTCCCACGGTTGGAACCGGTTAAGGATTCAAATCCCACATCGTAAATGCCAGTGGGTGCGTTAAAAACCGTGCTCCCTGAACGCTGCGCCCAGGTACCATCCTCATTGGTGCGGGGTTCTGGCAGCGATGATGTATCAAAAACCTGCCTATCGGACCCGACAAGTGCCTGCGCATCAAACCTGACCTGCTGCGGCGCGCCGTCAGCACCCGCGCGTGCACGGTGGGAATAGGCCCACGTCAAATCCTCTCCCTCAATCAAACACACTTCCTGAGCAAGCCTGACAGCCGATTCCCCATTAAGTTCGACGAAGTAGTCTCCATCATCACTTGGAACATCGATATTGTCATTGCGCCATAACTCGATAAAGCCGCCTGTCGTACCGACTGGACCAGGTCCGGTTGAATTCCAACCAACGATGTTCTCGTCAGAGGTAAACTCAAAATTCGCTGGCGGGGTATAACCCGGGGCAAATTGCTCAAAACTTGGGTTGATAATTGCGCGCTGTTGCGCATTCACTTGTTCAGAACCAACAAATACTGAAAGTGCACCCAGCAAAGCGACGCCAAGGTTTTGTTGTGAAAACCGCATTATTTCTTCCTGCCTTCATATATATTGCAGGTGAAATATTTGGGAATTTGTTCAGAATTTGGGCTAAAATAAGATTACCAAAGTATTAATAGCCGCCGGGTTGGGTGATCTTAAGTTAGGATTCGAATGCAACGCAGCAAGCCGCATTCAGTCTGGCGCACCCTGTGGCAAAAGCAGTGATGCATCACCGTAAGAGAAAAACCGATACTCTTCGGCAATGGCGTGGTCATAAATCGACTTAATTCGCTCCACGCCCATCAGCGCCGACACCAGCATCATCAGCGTCGATTTCGGCAGATGGAAATTGGTCATCAATCCATCTACAATCTGAAAGTTGAAACCGGGGGTGATGAAAATATCTGTGGGTCCGGTCCAAGGTTCCAGCCGCCCATCCACCGCAGCACTCTCGATCAGACGCAGGGCGGTGGTGCCCACCGGGATCACCCGACCACCCGCAGATTTGGTCGCGTTGACCTCTGCCGCTGCCTCCGGCGTGACTTCGCCCCATTCACTATGCATCTTATGGGCGCTGATATCGTCAACCTTGACCGGCAGGAATGTCCCCGCGCCCACATGCAGGGTCACATGGGTGAATGCCACGCCCCGCGCGCGCAACGCCGCCAAAAGCGGGCCATCGAAATGAAGCGACGCCGTCGGTGCCGCCACAGCCCCCGCCTGACGCGCCCAGTAGGTCTGATAGTCGCTTTTATCCGCCTCATCCGCCGGGCGCTTGGCGGCAATATACGGCGGCAACGGCATCGCGCCCACATCCGCCAGCGCCGCGTCAAAATCATCGCCCGTCAGATTGAACGACAGCAGCGCTTGCCCATCCGCGCGGGATACCACCGTCGCCGACAGCGCATCGGAAAACGCGATCACCTCGCCATCACGCACTTTCTTCAGCGGCTTGACCAGCGCGGACCATCCACCATCCGGGCGGGGCTCCAGCAATGTGACCTCGATCCGGGCCGCCGTATCACCAGCATCACCGGACCTGTGGCGCAAACCGGACAAACGCGCCGGGATCACCTTTGTATCATTCAGGACCAAACGATCACCGGGGCGCAGGATATCCGGCAAATCCGACACACTACGGTCGGCCATCGCATCGGCCTCTGCCAGCAGCAAACGGGCCGACGAACGCGGGCGGGCGGGACGCACGGCGATCAACCGTTCAGGCAGATCAAAGTCAAATGCGCTCAGCTTCATTGGGTCACATCCGGCGGCGGGCGGCGAAAGATTTCGCGGAACATGCCCGGCGTCAGGGCCGAAAGCGGGTTCACACTTACTTGCGGCGCGGACGATGTGCCGAGAATATTAAAGTTGAACCCAATCAGCCCCTCACCCCGGCGGGTCAAAAAGGCACCGATGCCATTCAACAGATAAAAAGGTGACACCACGCCCTGAAACTCCATTTTCTTGCTGGCGAGCGTGTAGACACCATCCAGTGAAATGCCAAGCCCCGGCCCCACGGCGCTGGACTGGGTCACAACCACCCGATCAGGGCTCAGCCGGAACCGCGCATCAACCTCGTCAAAGGCGAGCCCCTGCCCGTCCAACTGCTGCAACAACCCCACGACACTGATCGCATCCAGCAAGGCGGCCATCGCAGGCGCATCACGCACCCGCAGCTGTCGAATGCTTAGGAAACCATCAAACGTCCCGGCCTCTGCGGCGGGCAGCAATGTCAGGTCAAGTGTGCCATCCACCGCATTGCGCATGAACGCCGCAGCACGCAGCACACCGCCCGCATCATCACTGACCAGCCGCACGGCAGAGCGTCCATTACGTGGCGCCACCGTGCCCTGCACAACACTCGCCCCATTCAGCCGCGCCTGAAACTGGCCGGAAAATCCGCCTGCACTGCTGAACGCACCACCAAAGGACGTCAGCGCAATCCCTTCGGTCACCTGCAACCGGTCCAAGCGGATCTGCATCGGCCCGCCTTCGCTACCACCCCCGCCAAATGTGGCGCGGCGCAAATCCAGGGTGCCGCCGTCAATCTCGACGGCAACCGGTTGCCCCGGACCACGCCCGCGCAGTGTGATTGGCACATCCAGCCAGTTCCCCACGCGAAAGCGATCAAACCGGGCCGCCTCCAACCGTTTTTCGTCATTCAGGGTCACCCGGCCCTGCGCAGACAGACCGCCGCCGCTGATCTCGAGATTAGTGACCTCCGGCACATCGCCCAGTGTCCCCTCCACCAGCAACGCACCTTCGGTCGCAGGCGATTTGGACCAGCCCACCGGCGGGATGGCCACGCGCACACCCAACAAATCCGACGTCAGCGAAAAGGCCGGTGGCGCGCCCCGGACCAGGTCAATCGTCAACTGGCCTTGGCCACGGCCCGTGACCCATCCGGCTGGCAAGGCGATCCCGAATTCTTCCAAAAATGCGGGCGACAGTTCCACCTCTGCGGTGACCTGACTGCGGCCCTTGAACGCCGGGCCGATACGCTGTTCCCACTGACCATCCACCAGCACATCGCCCACACGCAGCGGACCACCCACGCGCAACCCGGTGTTATCAACCGAAACACCAATCCGCGCCGCCGCCATACGACGATCAGGGATCAACACATCACTGCGGACAGCACGGACATCGCCCGCGATCTCATATGTCACCTCGTCTGGCGTGATCCCCGGCTTCAGCAGGAACCCGATACGCCCCGTCGCAGCAACGCGACCATCAGCAATCGTCACCGGCAGGTTCGCCTTGTCCATAAAGGTAAAGGGCGGCTGGTTGAGCACGGATAATACGGCAGTGACAGAGCTGTCCGTCGACAGATTGACTTCGGCAGGACCACGGCGAATGCGGGTATCGGGCACCACAAATGATGTCCCTGCCAGCGCAATCGGGCCACCCTCCGGGGCCAACACGCCCCCTTCTTCCAGACTGACAACAAACCGGTGATCGCTGACAGCGGCGACGCCGACACCGCCGGTGATATGCGGCATATGACGCATGAAACGAACCTCTGCCTCTGAAAACGCGAAATTCGCTGCCAGTTCCGGGCGCGCGCCGGGAACAAGCCGAAACCCGGCGTGCAGATCGTGCAACCGGGCGGCAAAGACATTTTCAGCAACCCATTTGCGCGAACCGGGCTTCAGACCCTCCGGCCAGAACCGCAGCAGCTTCTCCGGCGAAAGCGTGTTGATATCCGCATCCAGCGACACCTGCCAACCATCCTCGGTCGCCGCAACAAAGCCATCGGCACGCAGGCGCATATCTTCGTCCGCGACAACCATCTCCCCCAGATCAATGCGGAACGGATCAAAGCGCAAACGCAGGTCAACCCGCGCCTGCGGCACCTCAACAGGGGACGGATACACCTCGGCCGGGTTCAGTGTCAGATCATCAAACCGAAACTGAGCCAGCAGCGACCGGGGCAAACCATCCTGAATGTCACGCAGATAGGCATCAGCCCCGGCGCGCAAACTGCCCCATTCGGTCTCAACCGAGATCTGATCGAACCTTATATGATCGCGGATCGGCTCATAGGTTAGATAGGCCTTTGCCTCTTGAAAATTCACCGGCTCCGTCGCGGCATTCGGGCGCAATGCGCCGTGCCCGATTTCCAGCGCCGCGCTCAACGGCCCCAGCGCGCCGTCCTCATCAAGCGAGGTGCGCAAAGATGCTGAAATCGGCGCATCCACATCGCGCAACCACGTCAGCGCCGGGGATTGCGACGCCACATCGCTGGCCTCTGCATTCTCAATCGTCAGGCCCAATTCGGCGGCACGGCTGCCTCGCGGGCTACGGTAGGACAGATTGACGCTGGTCACCTCTGCACGGCCCGACAACAGCGACACATCGCCCCGCAGCGCAGTCTGATCGCCGCGCACATCCAGCAACATCTGGCCGCCATCAACGATCCAGCTACGGCCCGCGCGGGCATCATCATAATTCACCACCAAACCGTCGATGCGAACCGTTTCCAGCGCCTCCAGCGCGGGGCGCTCAAACAAGTGATCCGCCTCATCAAGGAATTCATCCATGCTCCGGTCCGCCGCCCCGGCAGCGGCCACGCTTTGGCCAAGATCAACCGCCAGCGTGCCATCCGCCGCCCGGCGCAGGTTGATCTGCGCGCCGCTCAGGCGAATATCCTGCATCAGAACCTCTTGGCGAAACAGCAAGCCACGCGGGGAAATCTGACCTTCGACCAGCGGAATGCGGGTGATGGTCAGACCGCTTTCATCATAAAGCTGTGTGTCGATCAGGCGCACAGTCGGATGCAGGTCCTTGCTGATCCGCAGCGATATCTCACCAAAGCGCAGCGTACCGCCATTCAGCACCTCTGCCGCGCGCTCTTCAATACTGGACACAATCCAACTGGGGGCGGCAATATCATGCTCGACAACCAGAACCGCAGCCGCGATGACAAAAAAGACCGGCAGCATGCAGATCAGAAACAGCGCGCGCAGACAGAACACCCAACGGGGCATCCCCCGCTTGCGCGGCCTGACAGGCAGTTCGAATGGGTCCTCTTGGGTGTCGGTCAAGATATCCTCTGGTGACAAGACGCCTTTATCTTTGCCCGCACAGCATTAAAACAAAACCACATATATGGACCACAGCAAAAGGACGCCCAATGCCCAGCCCAGCCGTCGGTGACACAGCCCCCGCAATCAGCCTGCCCCGCGATGGGGGCGACATCATTAGCCTGTCAGACTTTTCAGGCAAGAATGTGGTGCTCTATTTCTATCCGCGCGACGACACGCCGGGCTGCACAAAAGAGGCGATTGGCTTTACCGAAAACCTCGCCGCCTTCGATGCACAAGATACGGTCATTCTTGGGGTCTCAAAGGATCCGGTCAAAAAACACGACAAGTTTATCGCCAAACATGACCTCAAGATCGCGCTGCTTTCGGATGAAACAGGCGATGTCTGCGAACGCTACGGCGTCTGGGTGGAAAAAAACATGTACGGCAAAAAATCCATGGGCATCGAGCGGGCAACCTTTCTGATCGGCAAGGATGGCAAGATCGCCCAGATCTGGCGCAAGGTCCGCGTGCCCGGCCATGTGGACGCCGTGCTTGAAGCGGTCAGCGCACTGTGAAGCTCGCGGAAATGGCCGTCGCGGTGCTGACCACCGCAAATGGACGGGAAAAGGCAACGCTGTCACGTCAATACGCCGCCCAGTGGCAAGCCGCGCGCAAGGAAGGGCAAACGCCTGCCATCGGCAGCGCGACCCCGCCCTTGCGGCCGTCACGCCCTGAAAAGCCCGAACTGCTGGACCCGCGCGATGTCCCGCACCGCAAACCGGGATCAGAGGCAGGGCGGATCGCGCTGCTGCACGCCGTGGCGCATATCGAATTGAACGCCGTGGACCTGCACTGGGACATCATCGCGCGGTTCACCGATACCAAGCTGCCGATGGGGTTTTACGACGACTGGGTTAAAGCTGCGGATGAAGAATCCAAGCATTTCAACCTGATGTGCGACTGCCTTGAATCGCTGGGCAGCCACTATGGCGCGCTGCCCGCCCATGCCGGCATGTGGCGCGCGGCCGAAGATACGGTTGATGACCTGATGGGACGGCTCGCCGTCGTGCCCATGGTGCTCGAAGCACGCGGGCTCGACGTGACCCCCGGCATGATCAAAATCTTCAAACAGGCAAAGCTGAGCCAGGTCATAGAGGCGCTGGAAACAATCTACGCCGAAGAGGTGCACCATGTCGCATATGGCAGCAAATGGTTCCATTTTCTCTGCGGACGACACGATCTTGACCCCACCGGCGTCTTTCACGATCTGGTGCGCAAATACTTCCACGGACAGCTGAAACCACCCTTCAACGAAGAAAAGCGGGCCGAGGCAGGCATCCCCCCGGATTTCTACTGGCCGCTGGCCGCAGAAGCCAAAGTTTAGCCACATCTCCGCCATGAGGATGGGCGAAACGCCGCCCAACTTCCCAAGTGAACCGGCACAATCCCCCGGCCCGCGCGCAAAAATCTTGCAGCCAATGGCTACGCTGTCTAACAGTATGACTGCACGCCGGATCGGGGACCGGCACGACAAATGACACGGGACACCCAAAAACGTGCGATCACGAATAACACACCGCATCCATTTTCTGCTCGAGCGGCTCTTTCCAGAAAAACGACTTTTTCTGCGCTCTGATACCGAAACACGCTTCATCCGCCTGAAACCTGAAACCCAACTCGTGGCGTGGACAGGCAGCGCTGTTGTTGTGGCATGGACGATCATCGCCACGGCCATCCTGCTGATGGACAGTATCGGGGCCGGGAATTTTCGGGCGCAGGCGCAACGCGATCAGATGACCTATGAACAGCGGCTGAACGCCCTGTCATCGGAACGCGATGCACGGGCGATGGAAGCGGTCGCCGCGCAAGAGCGGTTTAACTCCGCACTCGCGCAAATTTCCATCATGCAGTCCGAACTGCTCGCCACCGAAGAAAAACGGCGCGAACTTGAAACCGGGATGGAGGTCGTGCAAGCCACCCTGCGCAACACAATGCGTGCCCGTGAAGAGGCACGCGAACAGCTTGCAGAACTCTCTGCCGAAACCGAATCCCCCACCGTCGGCACGCTCAGCGAAGACGCGGTTGGCACGGTCGACCTGCTGGCAAACGCACTGGCCGAAACCGCGGCAGAGCGGGACATGATCGCCGCCGATGCCGAATTCGCCGTCGACCATGCGCGGGAAATGGAACTGGAGTTGCGGCTCTTGCAGGAACGCAACGACCAGATCTTCCGGCAGCTGGAAGAGGCGATGCTGGTCTCCGTCGAACCGCTTGACGAAATGTTCCGGGCGGCTGGGATGAATCCGCAAAACCTGATCAATCAGGTGCGGCGCGGCTATACCGGCACCGGCGGGCCGCTGACTCCGCTGCAATTCTCGACACGGGGCGGCACACCCGACCCTGACGCCCTGCGCGCCAACAGCATTCTGAATTCGATGGACCGGATCAATCTCTACCGGATTGCGGCCGAAAAAGCCCCCTTCTCGATCCCTGTCACTTCCAGCTTCCGCTACACCTCAGGCTTCGGGCCACGCTGGGGGCGGATGCACAAAGGCGCCGATTTCGCCGCGCCGATTGGCACTCCCATTTACACGACCGCTGATGGTGTAGTAACACATGCAGGATGGTCTTCGGGATATGGGCGGCTGATCAAGATCAGACATGACTTCGGAATCGAAACACGATATGCCCACCTGAACTCTATGGATGTCACGGTCGGTCAAAGAGTCTCGCGTGGCGAGCGAATTGGTGCTATGGGAAATTCTGGTCGCTCGACTGGCCCACACCTTCACTACGAGGTTCGCGTCAATGGTGAACCCGTCAATCCCATGATCTATATAAGAGCTGGACAAGATGTTTTCTAAATCAAAAATCAACGAGCCCGGGCCAAAGACGGCCGAAAATGAAAACGCGAAAAGTTCGGACACCAGCGCACCTGCTGCTGGCACAGGTTCGGATTACAAGGCGTCCGCGCCCAAGGCGAAACCGCCCGCGTCAACCCTGTCAGCTGACCTGCTGATCACCGGGAACCTCAAGACAACCGGCGACATTCAGGTCGAAGGTCAAGTCGAAGGCGACATTCGCGCGCATCTGCTGACTGTCGGCGAAGGCGCCACCGTCAAAGGCGAAGTGGTCGCCGATGACGTGGTCATCAATGGCCGCATCATTGGCCGTGTACGCGGTCTGAAAGTGCGCCTGACGTCCTCCGCACGGGTCGAAGGCGACATCATCCACAAGACCATCGCGATAGAGTCCGGTGCCCATTTCGAAGGCTCCGTACAGCGTCAGGATGATCCGCTGGCCACCGGCGCCAAGAAAATGCCAACAACCGCAGCCCCGGCCGCAACACCTGCGGCAAGCACAGCGGCTCCGGCAAAATCCAAAAGCTGATCAAAGCTTTATCTGGTGAAGGGCGCCCCTCGTGGGCGCTCTTTGCGTTTCAGACCAGCGCACAGCGATACAGATGCCATGTGGCATGGCCCAATACCGGTAAGACCACCAGCAGCCCCAGAAACCACGGCAGCAGCGCCGCAAAGGTCAGCGTGGCAACCAGCAGCGCCCAGCCCAGCATCAGCACCAAGTTCGTGCGCACCGCCCGGAGGCTGACCATCATCGCCGTCACAAAATCAAGCTCGCGGTCCAGCACCAGCGGCAGGCTGACCACCGTCAAGGCAAACAGCAAAAACGCCAGCCCTGCCCCGATCACCAGTTCGGTCGCCAGCATCGCCAGCCCGTTCGGCGTCAAAAACACCTCCCAGCTACCCGACACATTCGTCATCACCGACAGCCCCATGAAAAGCGCAAAGATCATATGGGCCAGAAAGGTCCAGAACAAAAAGTAAAAGACGATAATCGCACCAAGCCACGGCAACTGCCGGGTGCGCTCGGCCCAGACAATCCCCAGCACCGCGCGCCACTCCAACGGCTGACCCCGCTCCATCCGGCGGCTCACCTCATAAAGCCCCGCAGCGGCAAAAGGGGCGAGTAGCGGAAAGCCTAGCGACGTGGCCAAAATCCACGTGAAATGCCCGGCCCCCAGCCAGAGCATGACAAAGCCACCGACCACATAAACCGCGCTAAAGAACAGACCAAACTGCGGGGCACGGCGAAAATCACCCCCCCCCGCGCGCAAGGCAGCCACAATATCAGCCCCGGTCAACCGCCGCACCTCAGGCGGGCCACACATTTTCACCATCCTATTCTCCCGGTTTCCTTTACTAAAGCATCCAGGATGATACTTCCTTGTTCTGGATCAATAGAAATCAGAGGGCAGGACATTGAATGGCGGCTGTGAGGCAAGATTGCGTGATGCTGCGCGGGTTCACGCGTATGCCAGAGCGACAATATCGGTGTTGGTATTTTAGGTTTGTGCGATCACGCCCCGGATCGTATCAACTTCGCGCAAGCGTTTTTCGCGAAATGCGTGATCATTCTCGTCCCTCTTGATGGTCCGCCACAACCACGTAAACAACGCATATTGCATCAGAAGGTCGCGGTCATAGCCTAAGTATTCGGTGATCACCTTGACTTGATCTGAAAACACTTCCCCAAGAACAGGCGGGTCTACATCCGTCGCAGTGTCGAAAAACAAGGATGAGCAATTCGTAATTGGATGTGCATTCACACCGCGCGGGTCAATCGCGCGCGCGCCATGCGTCGTCTGAATTATATTATCGTAATGCAGGTCACCGTGAATAACCCTCTCGGAGCTTCTAAGCATTAAAAATCGCTCTAATATTCCCATTGCTTCGACCACGAGTGCCCTTTGCTCAGAGCTCTGGCTACGCTTGAGTTCCCCCTGCAAAGAACGGTACCTATTGACGGTTTTGCGGCGGTAGGCAAAAGGAAAACTTACTCTGCTACTCTCCGTCAAGCCGTGTATCACTTCGCAAGCCAGTCGCGTTGCCTTTTCATAATCACCTTTTCGCCACGTCTCACTCACCGGCGGACCTTCAACCCATTCGCTCAAGACTGCAGCGCGATAAAAGTCACTCTGATAAATCTGTGCAATGAATTTGCTGTCGACCCCTTTCGTATAAGAGATCGCCGGTCGTTCACCCCGGTATCCGATTTGTGTGTAGATTTTCAGTTTTGCAGGCCCTTGCGGGCTTTCAACAAAATAGACGGTAGAGCGATAGTTTTTCTTAATCTGTTTGGGATTTTGCAAACCCCATCGCTTTGTAACCACCTCATAGGCGTTAGCAGGTGGAGAAATATCAAGACGCACAGATGATTATCCTTATCGGCAAGTTTCGTCGCTTGCGCAACTCTACCATATCTTAGACTTTACCAAGGAGCGATCAGCCCCTACTCCGCGCGCCCCTTACCTGACATATCCAGCGCCAGCGTGGCGCCCATCAGCCCGTCCAGATCACCGTCCAGCACGCCCTTGGTGTCTGATGTCTCGTACTGCGTGCGCAGGTCTTTGACCATCTGATAAGGCTGCAGCACATAAGACCGGATCTGGTTGCCCCAGCCCGCATCGCCCGCATTCTCATGCGCCTCGTTCACAAGGGCGGACCGCTTATCCAACTCAATCTGATAAAGACGCGATTTCAGCGCCTTCATGGCAATATCACGGTTCTGGTGCTGCGACTTTTCGGAACTTGTCACCACGATCCCGGTCGGATGGTGGGTGATCCGCACGGCCGAATCTGTCGTGTTCACGTGCTGCCCCCCCGCACCCGACGACCGGTAGGTATCAATGCGGATATCAGCGGGGTTCACCTCAATCTCGATATTGTCGTCCACCACCGGATACACTTTGACCGATGTAAAAGACGTGTGGCGCTTGGCGGCGCTGTCAAACGGCGAAATCCGGACCAAACGATGCACACCGCTTTCCGATTTCAGCCAGCCATAAGCATTGTGACCACTGATCTTATACGCGGCGGATTTGATGCCCGCCTCATCGCCGGATTGCTCGGCCTGCAACTCGACCTTGTAACCCTTCTTTTCGGCCCAGCGGACATACATGCGGGCCAGCATATTGGCCCAGTCGCAGCTTTCCGTACCACCTGCGCCAGCATTGATCTCAAGAAACGTATCATTGGCATCAGCCTCGCCATCCAGCAGGGCCTCCAGCTCTTTCTGCGCGGCCTTGATCTGCAAGGCAGTCAGCGCGGCTTCCGCCTCACTCACCACCTCGGCGTCATCTTCCATCTCGCCCAATTCGATCAGCTCGATATTGTCGGACAGCTCCTGCTGGATGCTATCGTAATTCTGCATCGCATCGACCAACATCTGACGGTCACGCATCAGCTTCTGGGCCGCATCAGGATCATCCCACAAACCCGGATCCTCAACACGGGCGTTGAATTCCTCCAGCCGGTGCGGTGCAGTCTCGCGGTCCATCCGCTGGGCAAGCAGGTTCAGCGACTTTTCAATCGCGTCCACGTGGCTTTGGATTTCTGCGCGCATCAGGGCACCTATCGGGATCAGATCAATATGTCAGGGGGTCTTAGACTGCGGGGCGGGCCGCGACAAGCGGATGGTCAATAAAGACCACCCGATGACAATGTGCCAAAGCTGGCGCGCGGACCAACCGTCGCCGTTTCACCGGTCGATGTGGTGACCTGACGGCTGGATCGGGGGACCTCATCCACCAAGGGCAGATCGCTTGCCATGGCAAAGCCACCATCAAAGGTGATCCCAAACAGCGGCTCTTCGCCGGGGCGGAAACACTCGGCCACGACATTATCGCCAAAGGCATCATTGGACAGGCGGGCGCCGGTAAAGCGATCAATATTGATGAACTGACAGGCACCGGGCACCGCAAATGGAGCCGCACCATAACGGTCAATCGCATCACCTAGGAACCGGTTCACCACCGGGCCACAGATCCCACCGCCCGATGCGCCACGGCCCAGCGTGCGCGGCGTATCATAACCAATATAACAGCCAGCCACGATGCCAGAGGTAAAGCCGATGAACCACACGTCCTTGGCGTCATTGGTCGTACCGGTCTTACCGGCAATCGGGGCATCCAGCGTGATCGCCCGCGCGGCTGTCCCGCGCTGCACAACGCCGCGCATCATGGATGTCAGCTGATAGGCGGTGATTTCATTCATCACCCGGTCGCGGTTGGAATAGATACGCGGGGCCAGCCCCTCTTGCAGCATCGGATCGGTACAATCGACACATTCGCGCTGGTCATGGCGATAGACCGTATTACCATAGCGATCCTGCACGCGGTCAACCAATGTCGGCTCCACCCGCTCGCCACCATTGGCAAACATGGAATAGGCAGCCACCATCTTGAACAATGTCGTCTCGTCAGACCCAAGAGAGGCCGCAAGCCCCTGATCCATCCGCTGATAGACACCAAAACGCTCTGCATAATTGGCGACCGTATCCATGCCGATTTCCTGCGCCAAACGAATGGTCATCAGGTTCCGGGACCGCTCGATCCCGGTGCGCAGGGGCGTCGGGCCGTAATATTGGTTCGAAGCGTTCTTGGGGCGCCATGTGCCCTGTGGGGTGTTAATCTCAATCGGGGCATCCACCACGATGGTCGCAGGGGAATAACCACTATCCAAAGCCGCGGCATAAACAAACGGCTTGAAAGAAGAGCCCGGCTGACGCTGCGCCTGCGTGGCGCGGTTGAACACTGAATGCTGATAGCTGAAACCACCCTGCATCGCGATCACACGGCCGGTATTGACGTCCATCGCCATAAAGGCGCCTTGGACCTCGGGCACCTGACGCAACGACCAGCGCAGGAAACCGCCATCATCGCCCACCAAGCGGCGCACATGCACCACATCACCGGGGGTGAAATTATCGAAGAAATCACCTTGCAGCCAGCGGATGTCTTCACGGGGCACAACAAAGGGTTCGGCCTCTGTCTCGGTCACATCCTCAACACCGATGCGCAGGGTATTCTCGGCCACCTCTAGGATAACGGCCGGATACCACGGGGCCACCAATGCAACATCGCGGGGCACATTGGTGCGGCGCAGTTCTGCGCGCCATTGCTCTTCGCTGGCCAGCGCCTCTTCGGGCATGGTTTTGCCTGTGCCGCGCCATTCGCCCAAGGTGCGGTCAAATTCTTCCAAGGCCTGCTGCAACGATTGGGCAGCAGAGATCTGCAATTCGCGGTCCACAGTCGCGCGGATCGACAGACCACCGGAAAAGAATTCCTCTTCGCCAAAGTTCTGGCTCAGTTGGCGGCGGATTTCATCAGTAAAGTAATCACGATCCGGCAATTCATCGCGGAAATCCTCGTAGTCGCCCGCCTGCACGGATAGCAGCGGCGCTTCACGCTCTGCATCATAGGCAGCACGGTCGATATAGCCGTTTTCAAACATCTCGCGCAGCGTGTTGTTGCGCCAAAAGACAGCAATCTCGCGGTCGCGGACCGGGTGGCGGTCGCTGGGGGCTTTGGGCAGGGACGCCAGATAGGCCGCCTCCCCCGGTGATAAATCCGACAGGGGTTTGTTGAAATAGGTCAAGGCCGCCGCTGTGATCCCATAGCTGTTCTGGCCCAGAAAAATCTCGTTCAGGTACAGCTCAAGAATGCGCTCCTTCGGCATCGCCTGTTCGATACGGGCCGCCAGAATGATCTCCCGGATTTTACGTTCAAAGGTACGTGACCCATCCAACAGGAAGTTCTTCATCACCTGTTGGGTAATGGTCGATGCACCGCGCACATTGCGCCCGCCCGACTGCACCGCATCAACAAATGCGGACACCATGCCCATCGGGTCATACCCCGCATGTTCATAGAAATTCTTGTCTTCAGCCGAAATAAACGCCTGCTTCACAATATCCGGGATTTCCTCGGCAGGTGTGAACAGGCGGCGCTCTTCGGCGAATTCGTCAATGATACGGCCCTCACCCGAATAAATCCGGCTGATTGTCTTGGGGGTGTATTGCGACAATGTCTCGTAACTGGGCAGATCACGGCCGTACAAATAAAGCACGCCACCAATGCCCACAGCGGCCATCAGCGCGCCCAGCGTCAAAAAGGTGAATATCCCACCCACAAATGAAAAGATGAAACGCAGCACAGCCAGTGGGTATCCTTATTGGTTCGCCTGCGCTTATACGCGCCCGCCCCGGATTGGTCAAAAGCACAAATGAAATGTTCAGCCAGAAGGTGCCCGGAATTGATCACAATCGAATGACCTGTTGCATCCCGCCGCATTGCGGCCCATGTCATCCATTATGAATGCAGAAGACGTGATCCCCACCTATGAACGCGCCGGGCCGGACTGGGCAAAGCTGCGCAACAATGCCCTGATGGAAAAAGCATGGCTCGACCGCATGCTGGCCGCTGCACCGCGCCAGACCGGGCGGGTCCGGGTGCTTGATCTGGGCTGCGGCAGCGGTAAACCCATCGGCACCTATCTGGCAGAGCGTGGGGCGACATTGACGGGCGTTGATGCCACCACATCGCTGACCGATCTCTACGCAACCAACCTGCCACGGGCAGAGGCGATCAAAGCCGACATGCGCGATCTGAACCTTGACCGGCAGTTCGATGCGATCCTCGCGTGGGACAGTTTCTTTCACCTCTCTGCCGATGATCAACGGGGCATGTTCGCGACATTCGCGGCTCATGCCGCCCCCCGCGCGACACTGATGTTCACCTCTGGCCATATCGCTGGCGAAGCCATCGGCGACATCGCAGGGCATCCGGTCTATCACGCCTCGCTCGCGACCGATGACTATCAGACGCTGCTGGCCGACCACGGGTTCAAGCTGCTGCGGCACATACAAGAAGACCCCGATTGCACCGGCCACACAATCTGGCTCGCGCAATTTAAAACCGATTAAGCACGCAACCCGCACCGTTTTTTAACCCGCGCTGGCCAAACTCTGTGAATAAATCATTGACGACCCGCCCCACGCGGTCCGACGTTTGTCCGACGCAAATCCGACCGGTTTCCGACGCCGGGAAAACGTGAATTTTCCTTCTAGATCATTATGTTACCTGAAGTTCTTCCTGAAGCGGACAAAAGCCCCGCAGATAACGCGCACGGTGCATCAAGATCGCATTAAGCAGTCACTCTGTACCGTCAGGGCGCATCCTGCGCCGCAAGCGCCCTGATCGCCCCCGCCACAGCCGCCACAAGCGGACCACGCCCTTGGGGCGTAGATAATGTCGCGCGGTCCTGTGCATTCGACAAAAAACCAGCTTCGATCAGCACAGCCGGAAAATCCGCTGCCCCCAGCACAACAAAACGCCCCTGTCGCAAAGGACGCGCGTTTAAACGCACGCCACGATCACGCATCTGTTGCACCAGATCACTGGCAAAGCGCTGCCCCGCCGGTCCGGTCTTCGCCCGCGCCATATCCAACAACACATTGGCGACCCGGTCTTCGGTCCCTTCCAGATCGACACCGGCCAACAAATCGCCCCGCTCATGCCGTTCCACCAAACGCCGCGCCGCACGATCCCCGCCATCACGCGCCAGCGTATAAACCGACGCGCCCTGCGCCAGATCCTTGTCCAGCGCGTCAGCGTGAAGCGAAATAAACAGATCAGCCCCTGCTGCCCGCGCAGTGGTTAACCGCGCGCTGAGCGGTACAAAATTATCGGTATCGCGGGTCAGCTCCACCCGGATGCCCGTCTGGGCCAAAGCGGCAGCAATCTCCTGCGCCAGATCCAGCATGATCTCGGCCTCTTGCACGCCGTCACGGTTTGCGCCGGGATCAATGCCGCCATGGCCGGGATCAAGCACCACGACAAAGGTATCATCCGCAGGTGCGATATCTGGCACCTGACTGACCAACCCCGCCCCACCCGCATCCGGTGGCGGCCCGGCCTTGGCCGCAAATTCCGCGGCAGAGACCCTTTCCAGCACGACAGTCAGATCAGCGCCCGCATCGCTGCTGAACATCCCCGCCTGCGTGACCGCCAGCGGCGCGTCCAGATCAACCACCATGCGCGACCATCCCGGACGCAGCGCGCCGAAACGCAAGCCCGTGGCACGGCCCGGCTCCAACATCTGATCCGGGGCGATATTTGCCCAATCCAACCCTTCAAAATCTAGCACCAACCGGCGCGGCTGATCCAATGTAAAAACGCGATAAGGAACAATATCGCTCAACCCCAGTTCCACCCGCAACGACCACCAGCCATCACGAATAACACTGCGCGCAGGATCAACACGCACCTCGGCCCAGACACCAGAGGCGGCCAATACAAATGCAAGAACCAAACGGATCACGCCCGGCGCGCCTGCATGAAGCGGGCCAGACGGTCCAGCCCCTCGCGGATATCTGACGTGGCGCGGGCATAGGAAAACCGCAGCCAATGTCGCCCGCGCGCCGCATCAAAATCCAGCCCCGGCGTGACCGCAACACCCGCCTCGGCCAATATCTCATCAGCAAAGGCAAGGCTGTCATCGGTGAAGTCAGACACATCCACATAAACGTAAAACGCGCCATCAGGCGGGGCAAAACGGGTCAGCCCCGCCGCGCGCAGCCCATCGATCATCAGCGCACGATTGGCGGCGTAAACCGCTTTGTTCGCCTCCAGCTCTTCGGTGCAGCCCATTGCGTGCAGGGCAAGCAATTGCGACGCATGCGGTGCACAGATGAACATATTCTGGGCCAACCGTTCCACCCGGCGGACATGATCCTGCGGCACCACCATCCAGCCAACACGCCAGCCTGTCATCGAAAAATACTTGGAAAAGGAATTGACCACATAAACGTCATCCGTGACCTGTAAGGCCGATACCGGCTGCGTATCGTAGTCAATGCCGTGATAGATTTCATCCGAAACGAAGGCCGCATCTTTGGCCGCGCAGGCCTGCGCCAACGCGCCTAATGCATCAGCATCCAGCATTGTCCCCGTGGGGTTGGCGGGCGAGGCCACAATCAGCCCGTCCAGATCATGACCCGCGACATCGGCGGGACGCGGTTGAAAGCGATGCGCCAGCGTTGTTGGAACATCCACCGGGTTCAGGCCGACCGCCTTCAGGATTTGGCGATACGATGGGTAGCACGGTGTCCCCAGCCCGACCCGTTCGCCATTGTCGAATAGCGCAGAAAACGCCAACAGAAACGCCCCAGACGCGCCGCTGGTCACAACCACGCGCGCGGGATCGAGATCGACATTATACCATGCACCATAATGCTGTGCGATCTTGGCGCGCAGCGTCGGCAGGCCTAAACCGACGGTATAGCCCAGAGGGTCGGCCAGCGTTTCTGCCAGTTTCGCGCGGGCGGCAGCAGGTGCACCAGTGCCCGGCTGCCCCACTTCCATATGAATGATATGACGACCCGCAGCCTCGGCCTTACGGGCGGCCTCCATCACATCCATCACGATAAACGGGTCGACATCACCCCGGTCTGATTGTCGCATCTGCTGCCTCGTTTCTTGTTGCGCCCTGTTTGCCCCTCACCGGGCTGTGACGTCAATGCACCTTGGCAAGACTGCGCGGATATGGTCTGAGAGAGCGCGTAGCTGATAGGAGCCCGCTCATGACCCTCCGCCACGTTTTACCCGCTGTGATCGCATTGGGAACACCGGCCGCCGCGCTTGACCTCGACGCCATGACAGAGGCTGAACGCACCGCTTTCGGGGCAGAGGTGCGGGCCTATATCCTTGAAAACCCCACCATCATCCGCGAGGCAATTGGCGTTTTACAGGCACGAGAGCAGGCAGAACAGGCCGCCGCTGACACAGCCATGGCGCAGGCCGCGACTGACGCGCTGTTCAATGACGGTTATTCTTTTGTCGGCGGCAATCCGGATGGCGATATCACCATCGTCGAATTTCTGGATTACAGTTGTGGATATTGCAAACGCGCCTTCCCCGAGGTTGAAAGCCTGGTGTCGCAGGACGGTAATATCCGCTTCATCGTCAAGGAGCTTCCGATCCTGGGCGAGCAATCGGTGATTGCTGCACAATTTGCTGTCGCCACCCAAATCGTGATGGGTGATGAAACCTATAAACAAGTGCATGACACGCTGATGGAATTCCGGGGTGACATCAATACACAAAGCCTGACACGGCTGAGCGACACATTGGGTCTGGAGACGCAGGCGATCTTTGCAAAAATGGGCGATGAGGCTGTCACAGATGTGATCAATGCCAACCGCGCATTAGCGCAACAGCTTCAGATCAGTGGCACGCCAACCTTCATCATCGACGACCAGATGTTGCGCGGCTATGTCCCGCTTGCGGATATGGAACAGATCGTCGCGTCACTGCGCGACGATTGATCGCAGGTGGGTTAAAACCCACCTTACGGAAGTTCAATGTTGGGAACAGATGCCGCACCGTAAGGTGGATCTTGATCCACCCTACTCCGCAGCAACATCCGTCTGCGCGTCCAGTGCTGCCGCTTTCTTTTCAACCTCTTCGACGATATGCTCAATCATCCGGGCATTATCCATCTTGTGGCTTTGCTTACCCGCCAGATAGACCATACCTGACCCGGCCCCGCCCCCGGTGAAACCCACATCTGTCATCAGCGCCTCACCCGGACCATTCACCACACAGCCGATGATCGACAGGGACATGGGCGTCTTGATATGCTCCAGCCGTTTCTCCAGAATTTCCACTGTCTTGATCACGTCAAACCCCTGCCGGGCACAGGAGGGGCAGGAAATGATATTCACCCCGCGATGACGTAAGCCCAGTGATTTCAGGATTTCATAGCCGACCTTCACCTCTTCGACCGGATCGGCGGACAGGCTGACACGGATCGTGTCGCCAATCCCCATCCAAAGCAGGTTGCCAAGCCCAATGGCCGATTTGATCGTGCCAGAGGTCAGCCCCCCCGCCTCGGTGATGCCCAGATGGATCGGCGCGTCTGTGATCTCGGCCAGTTGCTGATAGGCGGCAGCCGCCATGAACACATCAGAGGCTTTGCAACTGATCTTGAACTCGTGGAAATCATTGTCCTGCAGGATTTTGATATGATCCATCCCGCTTTCAACCATCGCGTCAGGTGTCGGCTCGCCGTATTTGTCCAGCAAATGCCGCTCCAAAGAACCAGCATTCACCCCGATCCGGATTGAACATTGATGATCACGCGCCGCTTTGATGACCTCGCGCACGCGCTTTTCATCGCCGATATTGCCGGGATTGATGCGCAAACAGGCCGCCCCAGCCTCGGCGGCTTCGATCCCGCGTTTATAGTGGAAATGAATATCCGCCACGATCGGCACCGACACCTCGGGCACGATCTCTTTCAGCGCACGGCTCGACGCCTCATCCGGGACAGAAATCCGGACGATATCCGCCCCAGCCTCGGTCGCCGCATTCACCTGCGCGATTGTCGCCTTCACATCCGTGGTCAGCGTGTTGGTCATCGTCTGCACGGAAATCGGGGCATCACCGCCGACAGGCACAGCGCCAACCATGATCTGGCGGGATTTCCGACGATAAATATTGCGCCATGGACGGATATGGTTGAGGGACATCGAGACCGCTTTCAGCTAGACAGGTATCGCCGCTAACCTAAGCAGCAATCCACCGGGCAGCAAGCACAGCGGAGTGCGATTATTCGTCCGCGACCACTTCGGCAACATTGACGATTTCAGCCAGATCCTGATCGGCGCTCAGATCAGCCAAGGCGTAGCTTTGTGTCAGGCTTTCGGGGGTCAGTTGCACATTTGATGTCACAATCCCGCGATTACCGACCGGGCCGTAATGGGTGCCATTGACCGCGAAATACATCGCGCCGCTTTCGCCGACTCGCAAGGTGGCGGGCTCTTCGGTGGCGGGGACGACAAAGTTTTGGCCCGGTTCCATCACGCCTTCATAGATCACCGTACCATCGGCAGAGCGGACGCGGACCCAAGCCGGGCGTACCGCCACAAGCTGCACTTCGGGCACTTCATCTTCGACAACCTGCACGGTGGCAGCAGTTGCTGCGGGTTCCGCAACCTCGTCGACGGCCACGCGGATCGGTGGCTCGAACTGCTCATCCGGGATGAGGGCGCCGATTGCATGTGGGTTCAGAGTCGAAATCGGCGCATCACGTGCGACCAGCACCGGCACGTCCAGCGCTTGCGGGCGATACAGCCGGTCCAATGCTTCGCGTGAGGGGGCATCGTATCCAGCAAGCGCATCGCTTGCCAATGTGTTGCTGCCAGCCCCGGCCAGCGGATCGACGTCGGTCACGACAACCGGGGTCTGCTCGACCGGTGCGAATTGCACGCGCTGTACTTCTTGCAACACGGTCCAGCCACCATAACCCAACCCGCCGATCAGCGCGACCAGCACCATCAGCGATCCGATGGCGCGCGGTTCGATCTGCGACAAAACCGCTTCTCCCGCCGGAATGAAGGGTGTGGCCGACGCGGAAAAAATATCCTTGCCCAGCGGTGTGGACAAAGGTTCTGCGGATTTGCCCTTGAGCGATGACGCCTCGGCCGACATTCCGTGGGCCGTCGCAAAGCCGCTTTCCGCACAGAAAGCATCAAACGCAACGTCAGGATCCATATTCAGGTAGCGGGCGTAAGAGCGCACGTAACCGGCGATAAAGCCGGGCGTCTCGAATGACGAAGGATCAGCGTTTTCGATTGCGGCGATGTAGGATGCTTTGATCTTGAGCTCGCGCTGCACGTCCAGCAGACTTTTACCCATGGTGGCACGCTCACCGCGCATCAGATCACCAAGTCGCAATTCGAAGTCGTCAAAGCCTTTAGCTTTAACGTCCTCCGCCGCGTGCTCGCGCTTGAAGGTCTTCCCGATCATCGACTGTCCCGTCGTCTACTGCCCCTAAGCCTCCGTGACACTTCGAATCAAAGATGCCTGAACGCCTTTGACTCCAATAACATATCCACAGGTGACATGCATATATTGAAAAACAGTTAACCGGCGAGTTCGGCACGATTTAGCGCACAATGTGACCAAAGACCGTCCAAAGCGCGCACCAACGCATCCATTTCGCGCGGGCCATGCACCGGCGACGGGGTAAAGCGCAGTCGTTCCGTGCCACGGGGCACGGTCGGGAAATTGATCGGCTGCACATAGATGCCAAATTCCGACAACAGCATATCGGACAGTTTCTTTGTGTGTTTGGGATCGCCCACGATCAGCGGCACAATATGGGTGCCGTGATCAATGATCGGCAGGCCCATGCCCTTGAGCCGCAGTTTCAGAATCTTGGCCTGCGTCTGATGCTGTTCGCGCAGCGTTTGATCTGTCTTCAAATGCGCGACACTGGCCGCAGCACCGGCCGCCACAGCAGGTGGAAGCGAAGTCGTAAAGATGAAACCCGGCGCATAAGACCTTATCGCATCACACATTTTTGCGGACGCCGCGATATAGCCGCCCATCACGCCATAAGCTTTGGCCAGCGTTCCATTGATAATGTCAATCCGGCCCATCAGCCCGTCGCGTTCAGCCACACCGCCGCCACGCGGACCATACATACCCACGGCATGTACCTCGTCGATATAGGTCAGCGCGCCGAATTCATCGGCCATATCACAGATCGCTGCGATCGGGGCGAAATCGCCATCCATCGAATAGATCGATTCAAATGCGATCAGCTTTGGAGCCGCCGGATCATCCGCCGCAAGCAGTTCGCGCAAGTGGTCCAGATCATTGTGGCGAAAGATGCGTTTTGCGCCACCGTTGCGGCGTACGCCTTCGATCATCGAGGCGTGATTTAGCGCGTCAGAATAGATGATCAGACCGGGAAAAAGTTTTGGCAATGTGCTGAGCGTCGCATCATTGGCGATATAAGCGCTGGTAAACAGCAGTGCTGATTCTTTGCGGTGTAGATCCGCAAGCTCTGCTTCCAGCTGCTTGTGATAGACCGTTGTCCCGGAAATATTACGTGTTCCACCCGACCCGGCGCCGGTTGCATCAATCGCTTCGTGCATGGCGGCCAGAACCACCGGATGCTGGCCCATACCAAGGTAGTCATTACCACACCAGACAGTGATTGGTTGCTCGGAACCGTCTTCCTGCGTCCATGTGGCGTGCGGATATTGACCGCGCTTCCGCTCGATATCGATAAAGGTTCGATAGCGACCTTCCTCATGCAGACGGTCAATCGCTGTGTCCAGTTGGGTGTCGTAATCCACTGATACATCCTTCTTATTCGCTACAAAGCGCCAGCAATAGCGGTCTTTGAATCGTTCTAAGCCTCATATAGGGCGTATCCTGCAGGAGCAATACGCTACAAACTGTCGCCCCGTCTTAGCGTAACCACATTGAAAAAAACTGATCTAAATCAAACAGTGCTCAAATTTCCGACAACTTACTTTGATTCATTATCCCTATCTCTGAAAATCGCGCAACCCTTGGCGTGTGTGCGGGGCCGCAATGGCGCACGGACCGTGTGTCTTTCACCTTTCGCCACTGCGCCGAAATCATCCGCGGCAGGCGCGAAGCAAGCATGCACGCCACGGCGCGGCGCGTGTCATGCCCCCATTGACCCTGCCGCCAATCCTGCCAGTTTGGCCCCAATCGACCAAACCAAAGGCACATTTCATGTCACTTGACCCCGTACTCGCCTGCATCGACGCTGACCTGCCGCAGGCCACCGACCGTCTGTTGGAGCTGCTGCGCATTCCGTCGATCTCGACCGATCCGGCCTATAAACCCGACTGTGATCGGGCCGCCGACTGGCTGGTGAAGGATTTGCAATCCATCGGCTTCACCGCGTCAAAACGCCCCACCCCGGGCCATCCAATGGTTGTCGCCCATACCGGCGGCGAAGGCCCGCATCTGATGTTTTACGGCCATTATGATGTGCAGCCGGTTGATCCGTTGGAGCTTTGGGATCGTGATCCGTTTGACCCGCAGATCGAGGACACCGCCAAGGGCAAGGTCATTCGCGGGCGCGGATCCTCTGATGACAAGGGCCAGTTGATGACCTTTGTTGAGGCTTGCCGCGCCTGGAAAGAGGTGCATGGCACCCTGCCCGGCAATATCTCGATCTTTTTTGAAGGCGAAGAGGAATCAGGTTCGCCCTCGCTGATCCCCTTCATGAAAGAGAACGCCGCAGAGCTGACCGCCGATATCGCCCTGATCTGCGATACCGGGCTTTATGGTGACAGCACCCCGGCCATCATCACCCAGCTGCGCGGGCTTCTGGGCGAAGAGCTGACCATCACCGGCCCCAGCAAAGACCTGCATTCGGGCATGTATGGCGGCCTGGCGATGAACCCTGCGCGGGTGTTGACCAGCATCATCGCATCCCTGCACGACGCGGATGGGCGGATCACCATTCCTGACTTCTATGATGGTGTGCCAGAGCTGTCGAATGAGCTTGCCGCCGCATGGGACGACCTGAAGTTCGACGAAAAGGCGTTTCTGGGAGAGGTCGGGCTGTCCGACCCCGCCGGTGAAAAAGGCCGCCGCCCGTTGGAAATGCTCTGGTCGCGCCCCACCTGCGAGGTCAACGGGATCTGGTCAGGCTATACCGGCGAGGGCTTCAAGACAGTCCTGCCGTCAGAGGCTCATGCCAAGATCAGTTTCCGTCTTGTCGGTCAGCAGGACCCGCTGAAAATCCGCGAAAATTTTCGTAAGCTGGTGCAGGACATGCTGCCGCCCGATTGCACGGTGGCATTCAAAGATCACGGCGCAGGTCCCGCCGGACAGATGGCAACGACCGATCCCGCCTTTGATCAGGCGCGGCAGGCCCTGTCAGATGAATGGCCCAATGCGGCCGCCTATGTTGGTTGCGGCGGGTCGATCCCGATTGCAGGCTATTTCAAGGACATCTTGGGGATGGATGCCATGCTGATCGGCTTTGGCAAGGATGATGACCAGATCCATTCGCCCAATGAAAAATATGACCTTGAGAGCTTTCACAAAGGCACCCGAAGCTGGGCACGCATTCTGGCGGCGCTGACGTCATAAAGACCGGGCAGTCGGATTTTTCCAGAAGACAGCTAACCGTGACTCAAATTTTGGCGTGATTCGTGTTATGATTGGATTGCGCTAATACACGACAATTTGGGTAACGGATATTTGCAGGCCACGCTCGCCCGGGCGTGGACGGCGCAGCTTTTTTGTCTTTGATTGAAAAGGAAAAATCTCATGGCCAAGTCCCCACACTCCTCTTCCGATAAGCCCGAAGATCTTCAATCGCCGCGTGAACTGATTGTCATGATGGACACCGCCCCGCGCGGTGCACGGTCACTAGCGGAAGAGCCGACGAGCCCGATCGCTGATCTTCTGGCAAGTGCGGGTGCGACGATGGAGCCGCTTTTCGATGCAGATACACGCAGCACAGAAGGCGGTGCTGCGCTTTCTGATGAAAGCGACACAACCTATTACCACGTCACCGCCGCGGACAAGCAGCTTGATAAACTCCGCGATCAGCTAGAACAGCAACCCGGCGTGCAGGCGGCTTATGTAAAACCTCCCGCAGAGGTCCCCGCCCTGGCCGAGGCCGAAGCAAAGGCTGAACCAGATCTTGCCCCACTCAACGACATGTCTCCGGATGCAAGCGATGCGCCCGCCGTTACGCCAAATTATCAGGCGCGGCAAATCTACCTCAATCCCGCACCAGCAGGCGTCGATGCCTATTACGCTTGGAAATTCCCCGGCGGGCGCGGCAACGGGATCAACGTGATTGACCTTGAATGGGGCTGGCAGTTTACCCATGAAGATCTGACCGCCAAGCTAATCGCGGGTACCAACAGCAGCAGCACCAATCACGGCACCGCCGTGCTGGGCGAAATCCGTGGCGATGCGAACGGTTTTGGCGTTACAGGGATTGCACCGAATTGCCGCACAGGTGCAGTGGCGTTTTCAATGCCGACCGCAACCGCGATCCGCAAGGCCGCTGACAACCTCAAGGCTGGCGATATCATGCTACTGGAAATTCACCGCGCCGGCCCGCGTCACAAATTCAAGGGACGCAGTGACCAGAAAGGCTATATCGCGGTTGAATGGTGGCCGGATGATTTTGCCGCGATCCGCTATGCGACAAATAAAGGGATCGTGGTGGTTGAAGCCGCCGGGAACGGTGCCGAGAATTTCGATGATGCGCTTTATGACATCCCCGGTCCTGGCTTTCCGGCCAGTTGGCGCAACCCGTTTAACCCGGCGAACCAAAGCTCACGCGCTGTTGTGGTGGGCGCTGGCGCGCCACCTCCGGGGACCCATGGGCGCAACCATGGTCCGGACCGGTCGCGGCTTGGTTTTTCCAACTACGGTGCCCGTCTCGACTGCCAAGGCTGGGGACGCGAGGTGACGACAACCGGCTATGGCGACCTGCAGGGCGGCAACCAAAACCGCTGGTACACGGATAAATTCAGCGGCACATCCAGTGCATCGCCGATCATAACGGGTGCATTGGCCTGCGTGAACGGCGCGCTGCGGTCAAATGGCCAGCCGATGCTCAGCCCGCTCAGCGCGATCAGCCTGCTGCGCAGCACCGGCACCCCGCAAACTGACGCGCCGGGCCGTCCCAGATCGCAGCGGATTGGACGCCGTCCAGACCTTAAGCAGATGCTGAACCGCGTCATCAAACCGCGCGACCGTTACACAGGCGTCTGGCGGGCCGGGAACGACAAACATTATCTGTGGGTCAATGCATCTTGGTCTAACTTTCTTGCCAAGTGGAAACAGCTCGCGCCGAAGGGGCTGCGGCTAACAGATTTTGAAATCTCCAAGCGAGGGTCAGGCTATGTCTATTCCGGTGTCTGGCGGCAGGGCAACGATCCCTACTACCTTTGGGTCAACGCCACATGGTCCAGTTTTGTCGGCAAATGGCAGCAGCTGGCGCAGCAAGGTTTGCGGCTGATTGACATCGAAATCAAAGAGATCGGCGGCCAGCAACGGTATTCCGGTGTCTGGCGTGGTGGACGTGACCCGTATTACCTCTGGGTCAATGCCAGCTGGTCCAGCTTTGTCAGCAAGTGGCAGCAATTGTCGGCGCTGAATATGCGACTGGTCGATATCGAAATCCGCAAAATCGGCAATGACTATCGTTATACTGGTGTTTGGCGGCAAGGTACCGGTGCGCATTATCTTTGGGTCAACGCAACTTGGTCGAGTTTTATCACCAAATGGCAGCAGCTTGCCCGCCAGAACCTGCGCCTTACCAAGATTGTGCGTACGAATATCAATGGCGTATGGCGGTACTCGGGCATCTGGCGTCCGGGCAATGATAGCTATTACCTGTGGGTGAACGCATCATGGCCCAGCTTTGTGGAGAAGTGGCAAGAACTGTCGCGCAAAGGTTTGCGGCTGGTTGATTTCGAGCTTGCGCTTGAAGGTGATTCCGCGCCCGTCGCACCACCGGCAAGCGGGGACGCTTTGGCGATGATCCTGGACAGTGACACGGATGATGACGGCTTCGGCGGCGGCGATTTTGCTGCGGAAACATTGTCAGTCGCAGGTGTCGATATCCCGGCACCAAGATCGCCCGGCCAAGGTGGTGGTGACTACGGGCAAGGGTTCCAAGTTGCTTCGGCGCAACCTGCCGCTCAAACTACTGGCGCGGCAGAGACCACAGATGGCGAAGGCTATGGCGGCGGTGTGCTCCCGAGTGAGCAGACCGAAGATACCGACACGGCGTCTTCGCGCGGCACGACAGCGCTTGATGCGGCCGAGTCCGATGATGGATCGGGCTATGGTGGTGGTGGCAGCGGCGGCTCAGAAGACGAAGAAGAAACGCGGTCGGACCCCTTGGCGGCGAATGAAGACGGCCAAGGATTTGGTGGCGGTTCTTTCGCTTAATTCTACATGACCGTAACCAGACCGGGCCCGCGCGGGCCCGGTTTTTTTGGGGCCGCAGCTTTATCCCGTCAGGAACGCGCCAAGCATCCAAAGTGCCATGCCAACCATGACGAGGTTTTCTGTCAGCGACACAAATCCCAACGGCACCTGTGACCCGCCGCCGACACAGGCGCAGGTCAATGCGCGCTTCTCGATATAGACAGCCTTGATTACGCTGATCGCGCCGATGGCCCCGATCATAAGCGCCACAGGGGCGACAAGCCAGATCAGCGCACTGCCCTGCCCGATCAGAGCCAGCATGCCCACACCTGCGTAAAGCTCTAGAAACGGGTAGGCATAGCCGTAGGGCACCCAGCGGCGCGCCAACAGGTCGTAGCCCAGAAAGCTGTTCACAAAGCCGTCCACATCGCGCAGTTTTTGCACGGCCAGCAGAACCATCGACATGGCAAACATGATTTTCAGACCCGCAAACAGCCCGTGGCTAGCCGCAAAATTCACCAACACCGCCAAGGCAATCAGCGCCGCGGCGGCGTAGATCGCAATAACCGGCTGGTAGCTGGTCTCGCCCTCCTGTCGCACAGTATAACCAAAATGCGTTTTCAACGCTTCAAAACCGCCGATGCGCTTGCCGTTAATGAAGGTCTGCGGCGTCGTCTTTACGTCGTGCTTTGCCACAAACGCATCGACCTCTTCACGAGAGGTCAGCAAGTTATCATCAATTTCATAGCCTTTCAGGCGCAATAAGGCGCGTGATTTCAGACCGAATGGGCACAGATGCCCCGGCATATCCATACGGTAAAGCGATGCTGTCTTGCCCGCAGCTGTGCTGTGCGCGGCGGCGGTCTCTGGGTTGTCAGTGGCTATTGTCATGACTGTTACCTTTCGGGTGTCGCATTGCATGCGACCTGCAAAGGCACAACAAGACTGGCGGGCGACCGTTCCACATCAGGCGGTCGCGCCGACGATGCCGGTCTGGCATCCACAGCGGGCCATTCTATCCCAATGGTCAGCAGCAGCGCGACATCTGAAAAACAGCAAACCGCTTGTTTGCTATCAGGCGCAAACAGTGCAGCATCATTTATATAAGAAAGGTAAGTGGCGCGGTTGACGGGGCTCGAACCCGCGACCCCCGGCGTGACAGGCCGGTACTCTAACCAGCTGAGCTACAACCGCGCGTGTTGGGCGGGATAGTCCGGGTTTGCACCCTCGTCAACGGCTAATCGTGCCCGCGCCGCATCTTTCTTGGGCACCTCTATCCCAAAGCGCAGAGTTCGATAGAAAATGCAGTACAAAAAGCGCCCTGCCCGTCCGTATAGCCGGGACGTACCCCTAAGGAATCCCGAACACACCAAGCCGCAGCACAGCTGTGAAAAACATATTCTTTAACTTTCAGAAAAATACAGTGGCGCGGTTGACGGGGCTCGAACCCGCGACCCCCGGCGTGACAGGCCGGTACTCTAACCAGCTGAGCTACAACCGCGCATCTGCATGTTCCTTGCGGAACTTCGGCGCTTTTAAGAGCGGATACCGTCGGGGTCAAGCCACCAATTTGCATCGGCTGAAAAAGAAAAAGCGCTTGCAACATCTTGCAAGCGCTTTGATTGTGTCGGGCAAGGAAATACTTGCTAAAAGGAAACCAACACTGCTTCCTCACCCGTGACTTATACAGCCGATTTTTCACCGTCACCAGACTATGCGATGCTTCCCGGCCACGCATAATCGAAACTCTTAACTAGGTCAGTTCTTGACACGAACAACGTACATTCCAAAAGCCCTATGTCACGAAGTGCCCATGTATGACATGTTTGGCATGAAGTTTACGTTGGGTATTTCACGATACGTGAAAATGCTAACCACCCCACAGGGCTTGGTTTTTCTCGTGCTGGGCGTGTTTCTACTTTTCATAACGGACCCAAACTATCTGCGCGACACACTTGGCCCGGTGGCCGGCATGACGGTGTGGGCCGCATCTGCGTTATGCTATCTCACCGCGATATTTCTAAGTCTCTGCTTGCATTCATTCCTGATGACCAAGTTTGGACCTTACCCAATCTACGCACCACTGAATTCCGCGGTGGTTCTTTTGCTGGTTTACATAATCATGCAGACTGTGATTGACCACTTTACGGGTGGAGCCTACCACAATGGTATTTACCCGCTATTCTTCAATATTCTTGCGGCGATCCTGATCATCGAAGCGATGTTTTTGCGTTTCGTCATGTTCGTGATCGCGCCAGTCCCGGGCGAGGAAGAGCCTGTCGCGACCGGTCTATCAGGCATCGTGACCATCGGTGACCGGCGCTTTCCAGTCGCGAAAATCCAGCATATTCTGTCACAGGAACATTATCTGCAGGTCACGTTAAGCAACGATACACTCGTGCTGCGCGCCCGACTAAGCGATGCCATAGAACAGACGGTTGAGTCTGACGGGGTCCAGCCTCACCGATCATGGTGGGTCAGCGCCGTCGCTGAGCCCCGCCTTTCAAAATCCGACGGGCGGCAGGTGCTCAGGCTTAGCGATGGAACCGAGGTACCCATCGCCAAAGCACGTCTCTCAGCCGTACAGCAATGGCTGGACCTGTACAGTCATTGGTAACTGGCCGCTATGGGGGTAAGTGTGGACCACACCCAACATCGTGTGCGCTATGGACCCCTTTTCCCACTCTGAACAATGGGCTCGCCCCGACCTGCGGATAGGCAGATCAGTACAATGATACGGTAGGTGTATGCCTATAATCAGCAAGGCGTTGCCGCATAGTGTCAAAATCGGCGGAGCCCCCGCTGTTTAGATGACGGCGATGCTTTTCTTTCAGACAATACTGATCGCGTGCTTTCTTTATACAGATTGTCCGTCGTCAGAGGTTTTGGGTCCAATGTCGGCTTAGACTAAGAGAGAATTTGGTTCATCTGGACCTGTCACGCTTTAGTGCCGCCCCAGATGCTCGTTTAAGCCACCTTTCGTTCGAAGGCGACAGGGCTTTTCCAGCCCAGAGCTGAGTGGCGACGGCGCGGATTGTAGAAGCCGTTTATGTATTCGAAGATCGCCATCTCAGCTTGCCGCCGTGTTTCCCATGATCGCCGCCAGATTAGCTCGGCCTTGATGGTTTTGAAGAAGGTCTCGACTGCTGCATTGTCATAACAATTGCCCTTCCCAGACATCGACACCTTAAACCTATGTTGGCGCAGGATCTTCTGATAGTCGTGAGAACAGTATTGGCTGCCGCGATCCGTGTGGTGAATGCAGCCCTTGGGCGGTGTCCTGAATGCGATGGCCATGTTCAGCGCC